>JBNMKU010000089.1:0-8276 GCA_050874505.1 Roseburia sp.
ATCTTATACATCATGGCATCCATCTCATCAAAGCTCATAACACCGGTTACAACGTTGCTGCGGATCATGAATGGCGGGATCACATAAGTAAATCCACGGTCGATCATAAAGTCTCTCGCATAGGAAATAACAGCAGAATGTAATCTTGCGATATCTCCCATCAGATAGTAGAAACCGTTTCCTGCAACTTTTCCTGCTGCATCAAGGTCGATACCATTGAAACGCTCCATAATGTCTGTATGATAAGGGATCTCGAAATCAGGAACAACCGGCTCACCGAATTTTTCGATCTCTACGTTGCAGCTGTCATCTTTTCCGATCGGTACAGACGGATCGATGATGTTTGGAATAGTCATCATGATCTTGGTTACTTTTTCCTGTAACTCTTTTTCCTGCTCCTCTAACTTGGCAAGGCGTGCCGCATTGGCATTTACCTGTGCTTTTACTTCCTCTGCCTCATCTTTTTTGCCCTGACCCATCAGCTGGCCAATCTGTTTGGACAATTTGTTTCTGCTTGCACGAAGCTCATCTGCTTCCTGCTGTACGGCTCTTGCCTGTGCATCTAACTCGATCACTTCATCGACCAGTGGAAGTTTGTGATCCTGAAATTTGTTTCTGATGTTCTGTTTTACTACCTCTGGGTTTTCTCTTAAAAATTTTAAATCGATCATATAATCCTCCTTGTTTTTTGATCAAAAAAGCCTTTCATCCCGATCGTACGCGTCTCTTTTGACACATACATCTGGGACGAAAGGCTCTTATTCTTCCGCGTTGCCACCCATCTTGCCACAGTTTTTCTCTGATATAAAAAACTCTGTGACCTCTTAAAACGTACGATATAGGATACGACCCTTGCGGCTTTCACCGCTGACTCCGGAAGTGGAAAGGCTCTATCCTGCACCGGTTTGCACCATCCACCGGCTCTCTGAAACAGTATTCGCGCCGCAGCTTCCATCACTGCCTTATCTTTTGGTATTATATACTCATTTTTCCAAAAAAGCAAGCAAATATACTGCTGTTAAAAGCCCAGTTTTTTGATCTGTGCTTCCAGCCACTCTGCACGCTGTTTCCAGGTATGGTACTCCAGTACCTTTTTCTTTCCCTTTGCCACCATATCCTGCATCATGGTTTCATTTTGCAATAATTCTTTCACTTTCTCCGGAAGTTTTTCCAGATGGCTTAAGTCGTAATAGCAGACGCCCTCACCCTCTTTTAACTCCCCGCAGAGATACTCACTGGGATCGGAAACGCAGAGCGCGCCATTTAAGATCGAATTAAATACCCTGTCGTGGGCACCGTCTTTAAACCACGGCATCACATTCAGGGATATCTTTGCCCTGCCCAGTTCTTCCAGACAGGCTGCAGAATCGGTCTGCGGATGGATGTGCAGACATTCCTTGTTATTGCACGATAACTGTTCCCAGCCCTTCCCGATCACATCGACCGAAAGCCCGGCTTCGACCAGAGTCTTTACCACCTCGCCACGAAAATAGTTGCGCACAAACAGATCGATAAAGATCATCTTGTGCATGGCAAGCCTGAAATCCTCCGGCGCAACCGCATCCATCTCCCGCTCACAGTGGCTGCCTGCCACTTCCTCGACCGTCTTTTCAGGGTGTGCCAGCAGATCATCGATGATCCCGCGGTAAAATGCCGCATATTCCTCGTTGATCCAGTTGATATATGGATCACAGAAAGATGGCGGTGTATAGTTGCCGGTCAAAAGGATATCCGTTGTCCGCTCTGTACTGCTCCCTGCTCCAACATGTTCCGTTCCTGCCAGCGGCAGAAAACCAAGACTTTTGTATTCCGGATAATAGGTTTCAAAATACTGCTGCTGTTTTTTATCGATACTGACATGATAATACTGCTCGGGCAGATCATGCAGTCTCTCATGGTAATAGTACGGATGATCCGCTGCGATATTAAAGCACGGAAGACGGTACTCCTGCCAGATATAGCCGGTTCTCTCGTGGTAGACACCCGGTTCCTTTTCCAGCCCCTCAAAATTAAAGGTAATGACCACCGTTTCCCCCGGCTTGATAAATTTGCGCAGCCGACGTTCGTCCGCTGCGCCTTTCTTTAGATCATAAAAAAATATAAGGTATCCTTTTTGTTCAAATGTTTTTGCCATTTCCCGCGAAAAGTAGGTCAGTGTTTCTACTCCGCCCGAAAACATTACAATTCTTTTCATCTTACGGTGCTCCTGACTTTTATTCGTGCCGCAATGCGTCGATCGGGTTTAAGTTTGCCGCCTTATAGGACGGGAATACCCCAAACACGATACCGATGACCATGGAAAACAGTACCGAACCGACTGCTGCCGGAATACTGATGGCAACCGGCATGGTCGTCACATAAGAAATGACTTCCGCCAGGATAATACCGACGATCACGCCTAACAGTCCGCCCAGACTGGTAAGCACTGCAGCCTCAGTCAGAAACTGTGCCAGGATCTTGCCTTTTCTTGCTCCGATCGCCTTTTTCAGTCCGATCTCCTGGGTACGCTCTGTTACGGACACCAACATGATGTTCATAACGCCGATACCACCTACGATCAGGGAAATTCCGGCGATCCAGATCAGCATCGTATTGGTTGAACTGCTCAGCTCCTGGATCTGCTGTGCCTGCTCTAATAAATCTTTTGCCTTATACTGGATCGTATCGTCCTTCGGTGACAGATAATTATTTAAGATATCTGCCGTTGCTTTTCCTGCTTTTGTCATATTATCGGTACTATCTACTGCTATCACAACATTCTGTGGCTCATCATACTGATAAATGATCGGCCAGGTCGTATCCGGGATATAAATGGAACCTGCCGTCTCCTGTGCATAAGTATAGTAATCATCGATTGAATTGATGACCGGCTCAAAAGTCTTTGACTTTGTGACAATTCCAACTACTGTATAAGGCTCTTTCTGGATCTCGATCGTGCTGCCCACCGGGTCTTCGCCCTGAAATAACGTCGATGCTGAATCTGAATCCAGGATCGCTACCTTGTGGTAATTTTTATAATCATCCTCGGTAAATCCGCGTCCCTCTTTCATGATGTAGTTGCAGGTATCAAAATAGTTCTCGTCAATTCCTTTGACATAACCACCGGAAAGTGCCGTGTTCAGATGATACACACCACTGTAATCCTGTCTGCTTAAGTACCTTGATACACTTTCCACATGGTCAACATCCTTGATCTCCTGTATCACAGAATCTGCCACCAGCGGAACCCCTGCCGGTATGCCGTTGTAGTCCATTTCGTATTCCCACTCACCCTGATAAAGAGACACCTCCACCGTATTCTCACCGGAGCCGATCAGGTTGTCCTTAATCTGTTCATTTGTGCCCTTAATTGTAGATACAATCGCAATAATTGCTGCAATACCGATAATAATACCAAGCATGGTCAGGAAAGAACGCATCTTATGGGACCAGATACCCTGGAACGATAATCTAATATTCTCAAACATAATGTTCCTCCCTAGTACATGTAATCAATGCTGTCGCTGCTATCCTGTGAAACCGCAGTACCCTCCACAGCTGTTTTTCCATAAGGGAACGCGATCAGGTCGGTTTCCAGCAGACCGGAAGTGATCTCAATGGAGGAACCATAAACCGTCTTTCCGGTTGTGACATACTGTTTCTTCAAACGGTTATTTTCGTCTGCGATCATCACATAGGATCTCCCGTTTTCATCTCTTACATATGCTTTTTCAATGTAGATCGCATTTGTATTTGTATCAGACGTATTCGTCTGAATGGTAAGGTCTACATATTCACCGTTCTTTAACGCAGAACTGTCCTCAATGTAAGCGGTATACTGGTAATAGGAAACGTTTGGATTTCCATCACCAAAGGAGCTTCCGCTGACCGGATAGTCCGAAATCTCCGTGATCGTTGCCTCAAAGGTATTTCCGGTTTCCCAGGAGTTGGCAGTTACCACCATTCCCGGCTTGATCTCGTCTAAGAGAAGTTCACTGATGGTTCCGCTGACATAAAGTCCTTCCGAACCGGTGATCACCATAAATGCACTGTCATTTCTGCTGCTGTTACTGTTATCATCATCCGAACTGCTTGTATTTGAAATATCCTTTACGGATTTTACCACGCCATCGATCTTGGCATATACCATTCCGTCCGACGCGGTATTTTCGAGTGTTTCCAGATTTAATTCTTCTTTTCTGCGGTCAATATCGAGTTTTTTGATCTCCTGCTCCTTGGTGTAGATTGCCTCTTCCAGCTCATCTTTCGTGTAGCCATCTGTACTCGTGCTGTCATCTGTATCAGAATCATCGTCGTCATCGTCCGCTTCGATCTGATCTAATAAATCCTGATAATCACTTCGGATCACGACCTCTTCCCCACTGAAAACATACCATGCACGGTCTTCGTCATATTCCGTCGGCAGGGCATTTCCATTATAGGTGATCGTATTCGGGGAAACACTGTCATCTAACATCGGGACCATTGTACTGATACTGTTTTGCTCCGTTGTCTCCGTAGCTTCTGTAGTTTCAGTGCTCTCCGTTGTCTCGGTTGTTTCTGTGCTCTCCGTCTCGCTGTCTGTCACTTCCTCCATCATCATCTGACCGCTGGCATCTTTTTTACAGATCATAAAGACCACATATTTGCCTTTTTTCCCTTTGGCTGTCGGACGGATGGAGTTAAAAAAGCTGCCATAAGCATAGGCTCCCTTATTTACATAGTAAATATAGGGATTACTCTTTGTACCATCCGCGCTCTCCGAGTTAAATGGAACCGAAGAACTTGTAAGGTAATTATAAATGCGGCTGTCGTTTGGATCGACCTGCGGCAATGCACTGGACGTTGTTGTAGTTTTCTTTGTTTTGGTCGTGCCGGAAGTCGAACTCTTGCTGGAAGAACTTTTTTTCTCGACCGGCTTTGTCTCTTTTAATACTTTCAGTGCACGCTCTGCCTTGGCAATGTTGTTCTCAATGGTATTGATATCCAGCTTCTTGCGCTTGATATCGATCTCAACCTGTGAGGTATCATACTGGATCAGCGGATCTCCTGTTTTGACCTCATCCCCTGCCGCCACAAACACTTCCTGCACCTTGGAATCATTGTCTAAGTAGATCTCCTGGGAAGAATCGTTTGTTACCATTCCGTAACTTGTCTCCTGGTCTCCCCAGTATCCCATATTTAAATTGGAAACCGGCTGCACCTCTGCCACCAGATTTTTGCTCTGATAATACTGATAACCGGTAATTCCGCCATAGATTGCACCACCGGTAAGCGAAACTGCAACAACAACAGCAATGATACGCTTTCCTTTCATGTCGCATCCTCCTCTCCGTCTCCTTCAAAGATCACTCCGTCGATAATACGGATGACGCGCTTTGCATTGGCTGCTATCTTAGGATCATGTGTGATCATAACGATGGTCACGCCTTCTTCGTTTAATTTTTCAAATAATTCCATGATCTGTTCCCCGGATTTGGAATCGAGTGCTCCAGTCGGCTCATCTGCGAGCAGGATCTTGGGATTGTTTACCATTGCCCTTGCAATCGCAACCCTCTGTTTCTGTCCACCGGAGAGCTGTGTCGGTTTGAAATTCACACGGTCGCCGAGTCCCACGCGCTCAAGTGCACTGGTTGCACGCTCTCTCCGCTCTTTCTTTTTCACACCGGCATAGCTAAGAGGCAGGGAAACATTTTCCACTGCCGTCTCTCTTGGCATCAAATGAAAGCTCTGGAATACAAATCCGATACTTCTCAAACGAAGGTCTGACAGTTCTTTGTCTTTTAATTTTAATACATTTTCGCCTGCCAGCTCATATTCGCCACTCGTCGGTTTGTCCAGACAGCCGATAATATTCATCAGTGTGGTCTTTCCGGAACCGGATGGCCCCATGATCGCCACATATTCTCCTTCTTCTACACTGAGGGAAACATCTTTTAATACCGGAACCACCAGCTTTTCCTGCTGATAATCCTTATATACATGCTGTATGTTCAGTATCATCCTTTCCCTACCTCCCTGTCACTTGCAGACTGCTTTGACACAACACCGGTACTGTCATTTTCACTTGCAGTATCATCATCGGACGCATCATCACCGTCATCCTCTTCATAGTCGGAATCATCGTCCTCATAGTCGGAATCATCCTCCTCATAATCCGAATCATCATCACTGCCGTCATCTAACAGATAATCGTCATCATCCAGATACTCGGTATCGTTGACATCATAATCATACATATACTCAGTGTCATCATAATACATACCGTCAATGCTCTCGGTTCCGTACTCGTCAAATTCGGTACTGTCCTGATTGTAGAGCGGGGAAGAATAATCCACTTCATCCGCATTGGTAACCGTTGCCACGCCCTCATAAAGTCCTGCCATCGGCCATGCAATATAATCATCTAGCGTAAGTCCGGAAAGGATCTCATACTCTCCAAGCTCCTCATCATATTCGCCCAGTTCCACATAACGTTTTTCCAGACGGTTCTTATCGTTTGCTGCCCATACAAAAGAGCCCTCATCATCCTCTGTGATGTAGTAACTGTATAACCACAGACCTTCTTTTGCCGTCTCCTGACCGCCATCCATCTCAATATAGACATGCTGTCCCAATAACAGCCCATCTGCGGAATCAAGCTGCACATAAAACGGATATTTGGTTGCAGATGCACTGGCACTGTCCGAACTGCTATAAGAAGAATCGCTGTCATCTTTTGCCACATTTTCCGTATCGATCTTTGTAAGCTGTCCACTCCAGGTCTGTGTTTCATCCACTCTGGAACGGATGATAACCGGTGTTCCCTCCGTTACCATCCAGACATTCTGCTCGTCAATTGTACCTTTGACACGGTACTCTCCCTCCTGCAAAATTGTCATAAAAGCAGCGGAGTTTCCGTTCTGATCGGTTCCGTTTTCATTGATCTCTTTTACCACACCGGCTTTTTTGCTCACAACCGTTGATTCATCGATCTGTTTGTTGTATTTTTCGATTTCTAATTTCTTGCTCTCGATATCGTACTCGTTCTGCTCGATAGAGTTTTCAGAGGTCTGGATCTCAGTATTCAGATCAAACTTCTCATCTTCATCTGTTGTCTTTGCGAGCTGCTCTTTATATGTATTGATCTTCTTTTTTTCATTGTCGATCTCATTATTGATACTCTCAAGTTCAAGATTTGCCTGTTTTACCTGCATTTCAAGCTCATTGGTATCGTATTTGACCAGTTCCTGTCCCTCTTCTACGGTATCGCCCACTTCCACCAGGATCTCCTTGATGGTACGGGAAGAATCGACGTTTATCTCATAACTGTCCTGCGATTCCACCACGCCGTTGTAACGATTCTGTGCACCGGTATAGGTATTCATGATCTTGGACACCTTCTCCACATACACCTTATCGTCGGACTTTCCTCCGTTTAAAAACGGTATTTTTGAAATCACTTCGTCTTTTATTTCAACCAGAGAAGCTCTATAGTAATATCCGGTTCCGCCCAATACGGCAGCAACAACTATAACGCTGATCAATGCGATTACTTTTTTCTTCTTCATAATATCTCCTTAAGCAAAAAATGATAGAATAAACACCATTGTGTCTATTCTATCATTTTTAACGCGATTCGAATATACCTTATTCTTAATTTTTCATTAAAATAAAGAGTGAATTTTTCCCATTTTTATTTCAATGGATACTTGTCTGTCAGTGTCTTTACGATCGCTTTTGCCTTTTCTGCTGCCGGCTCACCCTCTTTGATCATCATGGCGATCGCCTCTGCGATCTGATCCATATCCCCGGTGTTCATTCCACGGGAAGTAACGGCAGGTGTTCCAAGACGTACACCACTTGTTACGAACGGAGACTTCGGATCATTCGGGATCGTATTCTTATTGCAGGTAATATTGACAGAATCTAATAATTTCTCCACTTCTTTTCCAGTCTTATCATAGTTGGTCAGGTCTACGAGCATTAAATGGTTATCGGTTCCACCGGACACGATCTTAATGCCTCTGTCCATCAAGCCCTTGCACAGTGCCTGCGCATTGTCAACAACATTCTGCGCATATACTTTAAATTCCGGCTGTAATGCTTCTTTAAAGCAGACTGCCTTCGCTGCGATCACATGCATTAAAGGTCCACCCTGGATACCCGGGAAGATTGCTTTGTTGAAATTGTACTTATCTGCTACTTCCTGATTGCATAAAATCATACCACCACGCGGTCCGCGTAAGGTCTTATGGGTTGTGGTCGTTACAACATCTGCATATGGGATTGGGCTTGGATGAAGTCCTGCCGCAACA
>JBNMKU010000090.1:0-8055 GCA_050874505.1 Roseburia sp.
CCTGTTTCCATAAGAATAATAATACCAGTACACCGATGTAACATACCAGTGCAACGGATACATATTTCATCAGGGAAGCCTTCTGTCCCTTCTTCTGTGAAGTGCGGACAGTCAAAAGGAAGAACGGAACGGAAAATACATACCCCAGTACCATCATCGGCAGATACAGTCCGTCATAGTTGCCCATCATACAGCCATACAGCATACAAAGCACCGTCACATTTGTTGCGATAGACAATGCCAGTTTACAGCCTGCTCCCGCTACCATCAGACGCTGCATCGGGTTGTTGTTGCGGATGATCTCCAGATACTCGGATGCCTTTGTTTTTTCCTGTTTCTCTCCACCGATACCAAAATATTTTGCATTATCCTTTTCCCAGATACCGATAATGGCAAGAATGGTCAGGATAAAGGAAATTACCACTCCGATCGGGGTCAGCACCCGGTAAAAATCCGCGCTGCTGTAGTCCGCTACCACAGACCGGATGATCGGCGCTAAAAACTGCATCAGTCCCATACCTGCCATGGAACCGACCGTATTAAAGATCGTAAACAGCGGTCTCTGATTCGGATCATTGGTTAAAACCGTCTGACCGGAACGGGTTACAGAGGTCTGGAACGTATATCCGATAACCCACACAGCATATAACACGATAAAGGTTGCATAGCGCAGCCACATCTGATCTTCCGGAATATCCGGGCTGATACAGTAAAGCATAAACACGGCAAATGCCATGATGATATTTCCGATCAGCATAAACGGGCGGAATTTACCAAGTTTTCCGTTCGTGCGATCCATCAGGGCTCCGATCAATGGGTCCGTGAACGCATCAAACACACGCATACCGGTAACCATAACGGAGGCAAATACCGTTGCGATCCCCAGTACATTGTTTCCAAATGTTGCAATATAGGACAAGATAAGCACATAATAGACATTCGTGGCACCATTGTTCAGCGGGAACAATACGAGCTGATATGTCTTGGCGCGGTTTACTCCGCTACCGGATGCTGTTTTTGCATTTTCCATATGTTTTCCTTTCCTTTAATCTCAGATGACGCCTGTCGCAATAACAGACGTCATCCTCTTAAATCTGAAATTATTCCTGTTTCTTTAAAGACTTTTTAAATTCACGGTAAGCTACTGCTGCTTCGCTTTCCTTGAATGTTCTGTATCTTATGATCCACAGTGCAACCGATAAGATAAAGAGTACACTAAAGACAAATGACAGTATCTGTACTACGGTAATGACGATCGGTTTGGTCAGCTTGATCGTAGTATCTGCACCCACGCCATTCATACCGCAGGAATTTGCAGTTGCATAAAGATTCGCATGTGCAGCCTCTCTCATTGCAGTTACGACAACCGGGTCATTTTTGTACTCCGGGAGTCTTCCCTGACCATTTCCATTGTTGATGATATAGAATGCCATCATGGAGTCAAACGCAGTTGTTCCGCCCATCACACCATCGACACCATTTACATAAGTTGTCAGTACGTTATCGGTGATCTGTTTTCCGTGGCAGCCCCACTCGCCATTTAAGATACCTTTGATCAGTCCTGCATTCGCACCTGACCACTGAGTACCCCAGCGTGTGTACGCCATCATAACACCGTTTCCACCTGCCTGGGAAGATTCCAATGCTCCCTGGAATGCTCTTAAATAAACCTCACGTGCAGCCTGCTCGGTCAGCCATACACCAAGACCGATACGATCCTGCTCACAGTCATTCAGTGCAAAATGTTTGATCACAACATGAACACCTTTTTCCTCGATACCGCGTACCTCTGCTGCACCGATCTCAGATGCAAGAACGCCGTCCTCGGAATAGTACTCAAAGTTACGTCCACCGTATGGAGAACGGTGTGTGTTGGCACCCGGTCCGTAAAGTACCGGAACGTTTGCTGCCAGACAGTCGTTTCCGACCATGTTACCCATCTGGTAAACCAGTTCTTTATTAAAGGTTGCTGCTAAAACATCCTCAGATGTCAATGCAGTGGTCTGTACATTTAATCCCGCTCCAAATAAGGTAACGGTCAGTCCCTGTGGTCCGTTCTCATCACGGGTACCAGGAGCTTCGATCGATTTTACCGGCATGGTCCAGTGGAAGGAGTCACCGATCAGAGATACCATTTCCTTAAAGGTCATCTGGTCTAATAATTTTTCCCACTGTGGGTCATCATAGTCAAGACCGATCATGTCATAAAGAGTCAGTCCGTTGTCGGCACCCAGTGTCGGCATTTCTACGGTTTCGTAATCTGCCGGATCATATTGCACATCCTGCAGTGCATCTTTTAAGGCATCCGTTAAAGTCAGTACCAGTGCCTCATCGGATGGCATGGTTCCCATCCAGTCATTACGGGAAGTAAATACCACTTCCTCTTCCACACCCTCATTTAAGTTCGGGTCTGCATTGCTAAGCTGGTTTGTGATCTCGGTTCCGTTATCACTTACCGCATAGGTTGTTGTATCCAGCTCTGGATTATTCCATACAGAAACCAGTTCGGCATTTCCCTCGATATCCATACGTCCATCGGTTGTCTCCGGTGTATATCCTTTTGCAGCTAAAACATTATTGACTGCATCATGTGCATCGGTAGCTACGGTAAACAGGTAATCGCCTGCATCCATGATGTAGGTCTTTGCACCGTAAGCATCATAACTTGCCACATAATCGCCATCGATCTCAATGGATAAGGTCTCAGACTCTCCCGGCTCGATCAGTTCTGTCTTATCAAAGCCAACCAGGCTGACAGAAGCTTTCTCTACTTTATTTTCAATATCATACTGGGTGTATGGGCTTGAAACATAAACCTGTACTGCCTCTTTTCCTGCCATATCTCCAGTATTGGTAACAGTAACTTTCATGGTATAAGTAGCAGTTGCCGCATCATAGGATACGCTCACATCGCTGTACTCAAAGTCGGTATAGCTTAAACCATGTCCAAACGGGAATGCAACATCATTGCTGTATGCGTAATCACCTGCATTTCCGGTTCCCATAACATAGTCTTCGTAACGTGTCTCATAATATTTGTATCCTACATAAATACCTTCCTGATAGATCATATAAGTACTTGCATTCTCAGGAATAACACCTTCTTCATAGCCTGCATAGGTAATCGGGGTAAAGTTTTTCATTGCAAGGCTTGAGTAGTTATCATAGCAGTAAGTATCGACAAGGCTTCCGGATGGATTTACCTTACCTGCAAGGATATCTGCAACCGCATCGGTACCGGCAATACCAACGCCACCGATCCAGAGTGTTGCATCCACGCCATATTCATTGTTCTGTAAGAAATCAAGCTGAAGGGCATTGGAGGTATTTAATAATACAATGATCTTTCCCATTTTGCCTTCGTCTTTTAAATTCTTCAACTCAGCAAGCATTTCTTTTTCCGTATCACTTAATGCAAGGTAGTTTGCGGTCTGGTACTCACTGTCCGCACCCTCACCGCCGACACGGGATAATACCACGATTGCAGCATCATTATATTCTTCCACAGATGTCAATACATCCTCAGTATAAGCTGACCATGGCGCTTCGTTTACCGTCTCACCGCCGGAAAATCCACCATTGTTACGCACATACTGTGCGCCATCTCCGGTCTTATAGAAATCCCAGAGTGTCTCATTCACCTGTAAACCGGACATTTCGCAGGCTGTTTTTAAATCCAGTGCCTTGGAAGCATCCACGTTTGCAGAACCGGTACCACCGTAAACAAGATTTACGGTAGAAGTAGAAAACAGGCTGACTTTCGATCCCTCTGCCAGAGGCAGTGCCTTATTCTCATTCGTCAGCAATGCAGCACCCTCGGCTTCAACCTGTTTTACCAGCTCATATCCTACTGCATTCCGTTCTTCTTCCGTTTCAAAATCACTTTCAAAATAAACTGCATTCGGATCCTCGTTTTCAAGTTTCCAGAATGTTCCTCCTACAAAAAGTGCTACGGTGTTATCAAATGTGGTGATGATCACCAGTGCCACCAACATAACCACCGCGATTGGTGCACTAAACCATGTCAAAAACTTCCAGAGTCCGTGTGATTTTCTACGGGCTTTTTTGTACGCTTTTTTCAGGGCTTTTTTCTGAGTTTTTAACTCTTTGTCCATTCCAATTTCCTCCCATACTTATCTTGGATCATCCGGTATTTTCCTGATACCGGGTTACTTTAGACGTCTACATCCAGTTTGAGCTGTCTACCTTTGCAGCCGAATATTCCGGAAGAGGTTTGTCCGTTTTGTAAATTACAGCAGCATCTGTGCAGACCCCTGCTTTTACTTCCAGATGATTTTCATCCTCCATCGTCATCTTAAATTTGAAAACCCGGTTTCCCTTTTTGGTCTCAACCAGTTTTCCATTATTATAAAGTGACACCTCCCCGCAGGTGGAGTACACTGTAATTTCGGTTACGGCCTCAGTACGGTATTCGTATCTTCTGCCTGCCAGATAGACAAACGGATCTTCCGTCCAGTATGCCTTATATAAATAGAAGCAGTCTTTTTTCAGCTTCCGGTCAAATGTTACAAGTCCTTTGTGATTCATGCCCGGATCACCGCCCTGATTTCTTGCATCTGCTGCGAAATCAAACATGTTCCAGACATAATTTCCCCACATGTATGGATGACGTTTAAAGCACTCCAACATGTATTCATGATATTTGTTCTGATATTCTTCGGTATTATCACCACGTCTTGGCTTTGCACTGTGAAGATTTGGCATTCCCTCTGCGCCATACTCAGAAAATCCAAGACAGCGTTTCGGATATAAAAGCCTCCATAATCCGATCCACAGATCATTTAAGAAGAAGCCCGGAACATACCAGCCGAGGTATAAGTTCCATCCGACAATATCGGAAATGTGCGCAACCGGATGCCAGTGCGGACATACCGCATAACATGCCAGCGTGGTCACGCGGGTCGGGTCCATTTCCTTTACCATCTCCTGTAAAACATGATGGTTTTTCAACATCTGTTTTTTATATCTTCTTCCTGAGATCGTGATCTCGTTTGACAATCCCCATGTTACGATACATGGGTGATTGTAATTCTGTACGATCAGTTCCTTCATCTGCGAAATGGTATTTTCGTTTCCATCTGCCAGATGTTCTGAAATATAAGGGATCTCTGCCCATACAACCATTCCATACCGGTCACAGAGATCGTAGAAATACTGGTCATGCTGATAATGTGCCAGCCTTATGGTATTCGCACCGACCTCGCGGATCAGCTCCATATCCCTGTCGTGATATTCTTTTGTGATCGCATTTCCAATCCCTTTAAAATCCTGATGGCGTGATACACCATGCAGGTTATAAGGTTTTCCGTTTAAGAAAAATCCCTTGTCCGGGTCAAAATGAAAATAACGGACACCGCAGGATGTTTCGATCTCATCTGCAAGTTCGCCGTCCACCCACAACTGCGCACGCACACTGTAAAGATAAGGATCTTTTACACCATTCCAGAGGTGTACGTCTGTCACATGTAAGGTTGTCTTATTTCCATTCCCCTCTGCAACGGTATTTCCCTCTGCATCAAATAAGGTTACCTTTACTTCCCCGTTCTCTGTATTATTCCAGGTTTCGACCAGGATCTTAGCATCTTTGCCCTCTACTTCCGGTGTTACTTTCATGCCTGTTCCACCAAAATAATCCAGATCAAAATGTGCCTTCGAAACCGTTAAAAGTTCTACATCTCTGTAAATTCCGCCATAAAAGGTAAAGTCTGCTTTCTGCGGATAAACTTTGGTATTTACGCTGTTATCCACATAAACAAGCATCTCATTTTCTGCTTCCAGCAATCCGGTCACATCCCCACGGAATGTCGAATAACCACCATCATGTGTGCAGACTTCTTTTCCATTTAAGATCACACGCGCGCTCGCGTTGACTCCATGGAACTGAAGATAAACCAGTTCTTTTTCTGCATCAAATTCCGGTTTTTTAAATTTCTTTTCATAACAGCAGGTACCGCGCCAGTAATCATTTCCACCATCCTGTCCATCAATGGCATTCCATGTATGCGGCAAGTCCAGTACCGTTCTCGTATTGTCATGATAGATAAAGGTCCAATCCTTCGTGATCTTCTGAATCGTTCTCAATCTTAAGCACCCTCCACGTTATCTGCCTGCTCATTTTTGTGTTACCTGATGCTTATATTTTATTGGTTTGACAATTCTTTCACAAGGGGTTTACCCTAAGTGGTCACTAATCTGTCTTAAGTGGTCACTTTATAGAGATCGGTATCAGCATTTTTAAAGAAAAACAGCCATCTTCCTCGCTGACGTCCAGAAATCCGTTGTATTTTTTTAAGATCTGACGCATACTGCGCAGCCCAAATCCATGAAAATCCGCATCCTTTTTCGTTGTAACCGGAAGACCGTCCCTGTAAGTCAGCGTTTCGGCAAGCGGATTTATGATATTTACCACCATAAAATTCTGTTTCCGGTAAATGATAACATCGATCTGGCGTTTTTCCGTGTCGGTAAACTTTTCGACTGCTTCAATGGCATTATCCATCGCGTTTCCAAGCAGTGCATATAAGTCAATGGAATCCATGAAAGTCAGTTGCGCGGCATCTGCAACACAGGACACCTGGATCTGCCGGTCTTTACAGTACAGGCTCTTCTCGGTCAGTATCGTATCAAAGACATCATTCCCTGTTTTCACGATGGCCTCGTATATCTTAATGGAATCCTCAATCTCCCCCAGATAACGGTCGAGTTCCTCCTGATTTGCGTTCCGCAGTGCCCGGATCTGATGTTTCAGGTCATGGCATTTCTGATTGATCAGCGCGATGTTTTCTTTTGAAAGACGGTACTGCTCCTTCTGTGTCGTATAGAGAAAATTTAACATCTCCATCTCCTGTCTCATCCGGCTCTTTTTAAAAAGTTCGCCCTCCAGATATAACGCCACGATGCAGAGCATCTGGATCAGAAAAAAATAGCCCCACTCTCTTGGAAGAGTCGCACCTACCCCGATCCAGTCATGAAATGATACCATATTTATAACAGAAAACAGTAACAGGGTCAGACTAAGCTGCCTCGGCCCTAATTTTGCTTTTCTTCCGGCCGGCATCCATCGTGCGATCGTCCCGGCACAGAGCAGATAGGAAATAATAAAATATGCCAGGAACAAGATCCATTCACACCGATAATGCCCAAGCACATTCCGGCGGAGCAGCAACAACACTGTTGCAGATTCAATATCCATCTGCCAGATTGCCACACCCCAAACCGTGTTATAACAGGCGATCGACCAGGAAACCTCCCATCCACCGTGGATACTGACACATAAAATGACACATCCCCCTAACATAAAGATCGCATCTTTTACAACAAATCCTCCCCATGGCAAATAAAAAATCAGGAGACTAAAGGCAAGCATCACGCTCGCGCTTGCAAACAGTCTCCATCCAAATTTCTCTTTTCGTTCCATCGGAAGCGTAAAAATGATCCCTGACATCCAGAATGCCAGTACAATATATAACCAGTATGTCTTCGTTATCATCAGGCGTTTCCTCCCATATGTTCCGCAAGTGCCTTTAAAAAGCCTGCACGGTTTCGTCTGCTGATCTCTAATTCAAAAGTCCCAACAATTGCTGTATTTTTTCTAACTTCTGTAACATGCTGCAAATTTACCAGATACCAGTGATTGCATTTCACAAAAAACTCTGACGGCAGCATCTGTTCTGCGGAAAGCAAGGTTCCACGTACCACTAATTCGCCCTCATCTGTATGATAATGAAGCATATGTCCCTGGATCTCCACATAATAGATCTGACTTACGTTTAGTTTTTTTACCCCATCCGGCGTGGTAAGAAGGATCGTCGGTATCTCCTTTTTTTGCACACGTTTTAATGCGCGTTTTATCTTCATGGAAAAGGTATAATAATTGATCGGTTTCATCACAAAATCGAGTGCCCCCACGGAATAACCGCGAATCGCGTATTGTGCCATATTGGTGATGAACATCAGCACGACATGTTCATCCAGTTCCCGTATTTTCTCCGCTGCATCCATGCCATTTACCGTCGGCATTTCAATATCCAGCAA
>JBNMKU010000091.1:0-7955 GCA_050874505.1 Roseburia sp.
AATCTTTCACAGCCTTTTCCGGGTTTTTGTCTAGCAGATCACAATCCATTTCAATGGCATTTTCATCAAAAAATTCGTAAAGATCCCTATCGCACTTACATTCCACACCCTGATCCGGATCCCTGTCAGTACTGTTTTTCTCCACAAAATATTCTATGATCAGATTTATCTGTTTCTCCAGCAGATCCTTTATCTTCTCAATATATTTTTCAACGTTCGCCTTCTGAGAAATATATTTTTTAACGATTTCTTCCGAAAGTATCGTATTTTTAGAGGGCAGATATGTGATCAGGTTCCGCAGGTACACGGACATGGCGCAATAGAAATTCCATGTATTTGTGTCCAGACAGTCCTCCGCGATCAGAAAACACATGTTAATCTCCGGGAACATGCTGCCTTTCTTTCCCATTCTGTCGATTCTGCCGAAACGCTGTTCCAGCGCCGATGGGAACGCCGATATATGATAATTAATGACATAATTGTATCCCGGCAGATTCACTCCCTGCTCCGCGATCTGGTATGTGAGGATCAACACCGTCGGCAGATTATCGTGTCCTTTATATTTATCCAGTTCATAGTTATTCTCGCCCGTTACGATCTTGTATGTTTTCTCCCGGTTCCCATCATCCATATAGGCAGAAAAACCATTCTTCTCCAGGAACTTTCCGATCGCCTCCGCTTCCTTTTTCACGAATCGGGTAAACACTACGAAACGGCTTTCGGGAGAATCTGCGAGGCACTCATTGATTTTGCGGAGCATCACATCGTTTTTATTGTTTTGGGAACGCTCATGTTCCCAGGAACCCTTATATTCCCACAACTGTGGAATCAGGCGTCTCGCCTGTTTCTTTTCATATCCCTCTACATTGATTGACATAATAGTGTCTTTAAAATATCGCGTCACCGGATATGTCTTATCAAATTTACTGCATATCAGGGAATCGGCGTCTTTGCCCTCAGTTCCTATTTCTTCAATCCAGTTTTCATCCAGCTGCGGATTTTGCAGTATTTCCCTGGCAATCGAAACATAGGTATGTAAATCCCGTTTGGATGTTTTAATGGGTGTCGCGGTGAGAAATACAATTTTTTCAGATTTAAGCTTTCTTAACCGGTCGTTTCGAAGTGATTCGTCATTCAAAAACAGCTGGGCTTCATCAATGGTCAGCAGACCGCAATCCCCTCCGTTTTTCAGTTTCTCAATATTGGAATAGTGATTATTAATTACAATTATCCGATCCGTCAGCCCTAATGTCTGAAACGGCAGTTTGTCAAACCAGTCTTTAAAAAACTGACCGTAATCGAAATCACTTCCCGGTTTTGCCAGCGCGTTTGTGGTAATCACAGCTACCTTTTTCCCGGGATGGTTCACCAGGTAATCCAGCGCCATAAGCCCACTGCTTATGGTTTTCCCGCTGCCTACCTCATCAAAGATGTAGACGGCATCATTCTCCCGTAATCTGTCACAGTTTGCAAACTGTATGGGATAGATATCCAGTGTATTGCTGTCAATACAGTTGATCCAGCTTCTATTGTATTCCATAGGGCATACCTCTTTTCATTTCATGTAAATTTCTCTGCCATTTCCTATTATGATGTCGGGGTCAAAAGCCCCCGACTTTGATACTTACGGATTTCTTGATCCGCATCCAGCCCATAGGCTTCGATGCACTTTCTCAAATACGCCGGATTCACCTGTTCGATCTTATACCTATCGTAATACCCACACTCAAATTTCTCAGGCGGTGTTCCATAGCGTTTATTATATTCTTTATACTTTGCTATGGTATCTGACGGATTCAGGATCTCCAGTTTCCTGTCATGGACATAGATCCCCACAGCTACTTCTTTACAGAATTCTTCCTCCGATACCGTTTCGTCACCCCAAGGTCCTTCGTTCCACATTGTAACCGCAATGATCAGATCCAGATAAGGAAATGCATAGAGCAGTTTATACCATTCTTCGATAAATTCCCTGACCGTGGGATATTTTTGCGTAATCGCATTCGCCCCAATCGTTCCATCCGCATGGATCCAGCCATATCCCGTGGGATAATGATCCTTCTGAATGAGACAGTTATCAAAATTCATACATCCGATATAATCTTTATGGTTGCAAACAGCACTCACGTAAAAATCAAAAAATCTGTCTGTCCTCCGGATAATATCAAATGCCTGCTCTCTCGTTACGGGTACTCCTCTCATCCGGTAATAGGGGCGGCGGACATTTCGAACGGGATCGACTGACTCATCCCCGGCAATAACGATCTCAATTTCCGAATGCTTTTCATAAACTTCTTTCGGTATCAGCCAGACAATATCATAGTCTGCTTTATTGCTGATTTCTATAGCTCCGGAAATAATTTTTTCATACTCCCGCTCCTTCGTCTCCATATAGGTATTCCCGTATTCATCCGTATATATCGCCACCCCGCAATTCTTTTTCAGATAATCAAATATCGTCATTTTCTCTTTCCTCCTCTGATGTAACGGCACCTAAAATACAGGGCGCCGAATAAGATTACGCAACTACGACGATCTCATCCATGGGAACGCCGAATACCTTCGACAGCACTACCAGATTGTCCAAGGTCGGTAAAGCCTCGCCATTCTGCCACTTATAAACCGCCTGCGGTGTGATGACACCGAAGATATCCACCAGTTGTTTTACGGTCAGGCCGGCATTGATCCGAAGCCTTAAAATATTTTTCCCCGTTGCATTCATATCTATGGTCGGCAATCCTGTCACTCCTTTCTTTTCCTGCGGCAATCTCCGCCCGCAGATCCTCGGTATTCCTTTAGTGATCTATCATTGCGAGCAGTTTGTCGATTTCCTCCTGGGTAAGTCTTTCATCCGTCTTTGACATCACAACTTTGCGCCTTGTAGATGCATAGTCCTCATAGTCCCCATACACGATGTCGAAGTCTGAGTATCTCTTCTTGTATGCTTTGATCTCCGATAGATTATCATAGGCATCCAGCAAAGTGGGATACACCTTCAAAACCGTAGCCGTCTCAATCAGGTTGTCGATACCTTTTTTCGTATAGGCCACCGCAATATACTGTTGTGGATATTTGTCTATCATTTCACGTAACTGCATCTGTTTCTCCCTTCTTTTCTGAGGTTCTGTAATTCATGTTACGCGGTCATCATAACACATATTTTTTTCAGATCATTCCCCGAATCTAGGGCTGCAAAAAAATAATCGAGCCGGTTACCCAGCTCGATTTATCTTTCAAAGCTTTTTATTTTATAATTTCCTGCAGACTTCTCGGTTCATAGTCCATCCACGGCTTCATACATCCCACATTATATGCCTGTATGGGACTGTCACCGGTATGGCGGCAATCATTATCCTTCATTCCTCCCAGACATTTCTGAAAATAATCATCCTCCGGACTGTTGTGCGTGTGACCATAGAGCAGGATCGTACCGCGGCTCATATGTTTCCAGCTGAAAATGGGGTAATGGCACAGCACCAGTTCATAACTCTTACCGCCTACAGAATCCCGGATCTCCTTATAATCACAGACTTCCTGGAACAGCTGCCGGTATCTGAGGTCGGACACATCATCATGATTGCCCCGGATCAGGACCTTTTTTCCCTTCAATATTGCCACCAGCGCGATCAGATCTTCGTTCTTTCCACGCATGCTCATATCACCCAGAATGTATACGGTATCTCCGTTAGTTACCTTACTGTTCCATTTTCTTACGATCTCTGCGTGCATTTCCTCCAGATTCTGAAACGGGCGTCCATCGAATCGTATCGCTGCCTCATGAAATAAATGTAAGTCACTGATATAATAATTCACTCGAAAAATCGCCCCTTTCCATTCACTGTAGCTCCGGATTGTTCCTACTGCTAACGATCCTGCCCTTTATTATAACATGTTCTTCCCCTGTTGTCTTATACCACCGGTTTAATTTAAAATGATTTTCTCCTCCAGCGTTCCGGTCATAATAGTCTCCGTCACCCGGCCTTCATACAGCTTTAATACCAGCTGTCCCAGATCCTCCACGGTAGTGTCTCTCGGTGTTCCTCCCTTGGCGGGATACGTCTCGTTCATGTAGGAACCATCGTAATTCACGCTGTAATAAAAACGCAGTCTGCCGTCTTCCAGCTCCTTAATATCCAGTTCCGATGCTCCGTTGAAACCGGTATTGACATTCTGAAATACCATATTGCGGATCGTATCCTTTGATGCCTCGTCACACACCACGGTCATGGTAAACATCTTTTTCCCTTGGGGATAAATGTGTAACAGATGCTCCGGGTTCTCATATATACTGTCATCCACAAAACCGTAGGAATCAATATAGCAGTCCGGATATTCTTCTGAAAATACGATATGGAGATTATCCCCTTCCGCCGTCCCTGCCAGGATCTCCTGCAGCGTTCCGTCCGTCTGCAGGTCTGCAAAGGTATGGTAGGTTCCCGCAATGTTTTCCAGTTGCAGATCCATTTCCTCCCCCTGCAGAGCCAACCTGCTGTCCCTGATGCTGAGTTCAAAATCCGCATAAGAATAGTTGTCCGCCATAGCCGTACAGCCGATATAATAGTCCTGTGGCAACAGTTCATAGGGCTGATAGATTCCGGAGAACTGCTTCGTTACTCCCCCCACCGTGATCTGCACCTTCTCAAAAGCAAGCGGAACATAGACCGGAGCCTTATTGGGGTCGTCCGTGATCAGCGGAGAGCCGTCTCTGGTTTCCAGTCGGAATTTCATGACCACGCCGTCTTCCACGGCCTGCTGCCCCAGCCATTCCACCTGCAGGTTATCCATGGACAGTCCGATAGCTTCGTCCACTACCGTCACTTCACCGTCCAAAGTCATATTATCTGCCGCAATATTCTGTTCCATCTGTGGCAGCCTGTAAGTACTCCGGTAATATTCATAAGCCGTTACGGAGACCGCCGGAATCAGAATTGCCAGCAACACACCTGCTGCCGTCGCTGCGATCCGCGAAGGACTCCACCGGGATTTCTTCTGTGCGGTCTTCGCGGTATTTAACCGGTCACGCAGTGCCTGCAAGCCTTCCTCTCCGGGCTCTATAAAATTCATTTCTTCGTCTAATATCTGCTTCATATTCTTATTTGCATCACTCATAAACAATCCTCCCTGATCACTTTTCTCAGTTCGCCCCTTGCTTTTTTCAGGCGAAACTCCACCGTTGTTCTTGGAATATGCAGGATGTTGCCGATTGTTCTTGCAGACATCTCCTGATAATAGAACAGGATCACGACCTCCCGCAGATCACACGGCAGTTTTTGAATTGCCTCCGATACCAGCATCCGGTCAATGGAATGTTCCACGTTGTCTGCGACATGCTTCCGGTCCGCCATTGCGATCTCGTTTTGCATATAGGTATTTTTACTTATTTCCCGTCTCTGCATATCCTTACAGGTGTTGATGGCTATTCTGGTCAGCCATGTTTTTACATCACTTTTCCCACGGAAAGATGGATACTTCTCATACGCTTTCAGAAAAGTCTCCTGCATGGCATCCTCAGATGCCGCTGTCTCCCCCAGATACAGGTAGCACAGCCTTTGGATGTTCCGGGCGTGATTGTGATATAAGTCTTCTATGATATTGTCTGCTTCCATAACACCCTCCTTTCCTGAAAAATAAGCGCTGCAACGTTATTTTTATATATTAGACGTATTTCCTACGGACTCTCGGAGTGGAAGTTTTCCTTTTGCCAATTCTCCTATATGTCCGGGCCTGCCCCATAAGCCATGCGGAACTGCAGTCCTCCTTGTTAGTTTATCATTGAATTCCTCTTACAGATTGCTTTTCTGCGTAATTTTATGCTATATTGGTGTTGGTTAATCAAGGCTAACTTGCGAGGAGGTATTCCCTATGAAAAACAAAAATTATTTCAAAGTCAGGAAACTGTTACTCTACGGCATGATAGGTGCTGTTCTGACTATGATCGGAGATTTTCTGTTATTAGGTGTGGATTCCACCGGTGCCGTCGATGCATTGGGGCAATATATTCTTGCTGCGGAGAAATTAAGCTATACCCGCATCGGACTGGCCGGTTTCTTTGGTTTTGCGGGCATTCCGATAACTGCTTTCGGTTTCTATGCCCTGTACGAACTGATGCAGGATAAGACAAGCGTTCTCGCACGGGTGTATAAGGCTTCCGTCTACGGATACGTTGCTTTTGGCGGAGCCATTCATATCATCTGCTGCTACCTTGTCACCGGAATAAAAAAGTGTCTTCGACACTTCAACTCCCCTGCCCCTCAATCTTTGAGGGGTGGGGTTGTTTTCTCTTTGTGATTCGTTCATAATAATCTTATGAGTAACGTACTTCAGGACATTTTCAAAGATCATTATGAAGAAATGATTTATACTCTCCATCCCCGCTCTGCTGTCATCGAAAATGTTGACCGCATGATCGGATGTGGCGATCCTTCTTTTGGTGGCGCAATGTATGGCTGTGACTGTTGTGGCACTCTCAAGTTTGTTCCCTTTCGCTGTCACAGCAGATTCTGCCCCACCTGCGGCACCAAATATTCCATCGACCGCACCACTTCCATGTCTTTTAAGATCATCAATGTCAATCACCGTCACTGTGTTTTTACCATTGATTCTGAACTCAGACATTTTTTTCTGGAAGACAGGTCTCTTCTCAGCCTTCTTTTTGAAGCTGTCCGGAGCGTTATTATCCGTTTGTTTCATAAAGATAACAAATCCGAAAAATTCACTCCCGGTTTCATTCTGGTCCTTCATACCTTTGGGCGGGATCTCAAATGGAATCCTCATATCCACTGTCTCCTGTCAGAGGGCGGCATCGGTAACAGTGGGCGTTGGCGTGCCAAGACACATTTTAATTACACCTTTCTCCGTAATGCTTTCCGTACTGCCCTTCTGGATTTTATGGAACATAAGCTGGGGCCCTCCTTCAAAAAAATCAAAGCTAAATGTTATCGCGATCACAAAGATGGATTTTATGTTTATGCCAAGCCCAATAAATGTGATCCTAAGGTTGTTGCCAAATACATCGGCAGATATCTTGGCAGACCCGTCATTGCCACTTCCCGCATTGATAAATACGATGGTGAACATGTTACTTTTCATTACAACAGGCATGAGGACAACAAACTTATTGTGGAAACCATCCCTGTAATGGAATTCATTTCCCGTCTGATCCGGCATATCCCGGAAAAGCATTTCAAACAGATCCGATACTATGGTCTGTATGCACGGCATAAAGAAACTGATAAAAAGCTGGTTCTTGCCATTGCAAAAGAAAAGAGGAAAGTCCTTCTGTCATTCAACCGCTGGAGAGACTGCACTCTGGCTTCTTTTGGCTATGATCCCCTGAAGTGTCCTCACTGTGGCAGAACAATGCTTTTTCTCGAACTTTATCACAATCATCAGCATATTTCTCTGAACGAAATGTATGAAAGGACTATGAAAAAATTTTCCTCCCCTTCCTCCGCCTGATCTCTGTACAGCCTTCCTCAGACTATGGTAAAATAACTTCACCGGAGGGCAATACAATGTCAAAACGTTCAGATGAAATCAGAAACAAGTACATAAAAAATCCACCAGAAGGCATGACTGCTGATGACATCCGCCACATGAGTGAGGATGACCTGCTTGATATGGATTACTTTTTAAACGAAGACGATGAATTTGGCGAAGATTTTCCTGGAGCGGAAGGCTTCTACCTCTTCTAAAATCTATCGTTTACTTGTCGTGCCCGCCTCCGTGCGGGCCATTTTCAATTCAAGGGTTCTCCGAAGGAGAACTTTCCTATAAAGTAAAAAAACGATAGCAATCGCTATCGTTCTTTTTGTTTATTCCTTCAAAACCGAACACTGAAACTTTATCTCTTATACCCTAACTTACATCCTTTTTCCTATCCAAAACCTTTGGTCAAGCCCTCGACCGATTAGTAAATGTCAGCTGAACACATTGCTGTGCTTACACCTCATTCC
>JBNMKU010000092.1:0-7893 GCA_050874505.1 Roseburia sp.
GTGGGTGAAACAGCGATTTATGCCAGACGGATCAGGCTGCGCTGGGAGATGTGGTCTGCCATCAGGCGTGCGGGAATTGACAGCAGACTGTACTGTTTTGCGGATGAGAAAAAATTCTTAAAACACATGGATCGGGAAAGAACGAATGTTGTGTTTCTGGAACTGGGCGATCAGAAAAGCTACGTTCTGATCAAAAAGCTGCGCAGACAGTATCCGAGGCTGAATATCATTGCCTATTCCCGTGAGGCACAGTATGCACAGGAACTGCTGAACATGCAGGTCAGTGGATATCTGACAGAAAAACCGACGCCGGAGCGGATGCGGATGGAGTTTGAACATCTGTATTTTCCGGTTTAGGTGTATGACATAAGACTACAAAAAGAAAGGAAATGCATATGAAAAAGAAAATATTAGCAGGGTTACTTTCGCTTGCAATGGTGTTTTCGATGATGCCGGTCACACCGGTATCGGCAGAAGAATCGGACAATGCCACGCAGACCGAGATACAGACAGAAAAGGAGCAGGAACCAGAAACGGAGGCAGCTCCGGAAGAAACGCAGGTGCAGACTTCTGACAGCGAAGCGATAGAAGCCTTACAGTCCCGCATCAATGCCCTGCCGACAGTCGATGAATTTATCGCCCTGGCAGACGGCAAAACGGTAGAGGACAGCACCTTAAATCAGGCACAGCTTGACGTGTATAACGAAACACAGGCTATCGCAGAGGAGATGGATAAGTTCACAGACGAAGCACAGGGACAGCTTGATACAGGAAAGCTGGAGGCACTGTTTGAGTATTTTAATGGAATGACGGAGGAAACGGCAACCACAATTTCTCCAGTAACATCAGGCAGTTATTATATCAATAGTGGTGGAGAATATACATTAAAAGGTGGAACATATTCTACAAGTAATAGCTCAATCATTATAAACACAACTTCACCAGTTACTTTAAATATTGCTGGAAATATTACAGCAACAGAAAATGCTTTTATTTATGTTGAGGCGGCGTGTAGTAATCTGATTATCAATGGAAATGGAAAGACAATCAATAGTGCTGTTCAGATATTAAATAATATTAATTCTAGTGCGACAGTTACACTTAATAATTGTGTTTTTAAATCATCTTCGTCTGTAACCGTTGCAAATACAGGAACCATATATGTGAAAAGCGGAAGCTACAGCCGTACCGGAAGCTCTGGACAGGTATTTTCCAATGCTGATGGAACTCTGTACATTCAGGGCGGTACAATAACGAATGTAAGCGGTACAAATGATGCAGTTGCAGCCGGTAATGTTTATATGACCGGCGGAACTGTTTCAGCTCCAAACGGAGGTGGTATTCGTTTAAGTCAGTCAGGAACAAAAGCAGAGATTACTGGCGGTACGATTTCCGGAAGTAAATATGGTGTTTATCTTAAATCTGGAAATCCAACCTGTAAAATTGGAAATGTTACTTTCAGCGGAAACACGAATGATGTCTATCTTGCAAGCGGACATACATTCACTTTAAGTACAGATTATTCAGGTGAGGATAACATCAAAGTAGGTATTGCAGATACGATAAGTGGTAGCACAAAACGCCAGATCACAACAGCTGGAACGGACAGTAGTATGCTTGCAAAAGTTACATCTGCGAACAGTGCGTATTCTGTCAACTACAGTAAAAGCGGAAAATACCTGTATTTGTGGATACATACGCATAAATTGTCGTATTCCTCAGACGGAAACACAATAACTGCAAAGTGTACAGCAGACAGTGATTGTCAATACTATGAAGATGGATTGACATTGACACTTACCGCACCGGATATGGCTTATACAGGCAGTGCTTACGATAAGGCAAGTGTAACAAACAACATTACATCTGTTACTGGAGCAACAGCAGGAACAATCAAGTATTACAAAACAGATGCAGAAAATACAACAACCGGAGGAACATCGCTTTCATCAGCTCCGACAGATGCAGGTTATTATTATGCGTCTGTAACAATCGGCGGTGCAACAGCGACAGCGGCATTCAAGATTACATCGGTTCAGTTGCAGGAGTCTGATGTGACATTAGACAGCAGCTCTTTTGAGAGAACCGGCAGTGAGATCTCTCCGGCGGTGACAGTTAAAGTGACAGTAAATGGAACAGAAATCATTTTGAAAGAGGGTACAGATTATGAGGTATCCGGTGATATTTCAAAGACCGATGTAGGCAGTTATACACTTACCGTGACCGGAAAAGGAAATTACGCTGGTACATTCAATAAGACATGGGAGATTACAAAACAGAAAGCCACAGTAGAGCCGGAAATACAGGGCTGGACGTATGGAGAAACTGCCAATACTCCGGGTGTGACAGATAGCAGCAATCCGGAAAATGGAGAAGTAACTTATACTTATTACAAAGATGCCGAATGTACGATTAAGACAACTTCTGAGGACGGAGCGGCATCAGACGGAGCAGCACCGAAGAACGCAGGTACATACTATGTCAGGGCAGAGGTGGCAGAAACAGAGAATTATGCGGCTGGCAGTGGCAGGAAAGAATTTACAATCGCAAAGAAAGCGGTAACTGCTAAAGTAACTGCAGAGAATAAGTCCTATGACGGCACAACAGATGCTGTTGTAAATGCAGTTGTAGCAGGTAAAGATTTAGTTTCGGGCGATAAGGTTACAATCACAGGTGTCACAGGCACATTTGCGGATCCGAATGTTGGAACAGATAAAGACGTAACAGTAAACAGCACCAATCAAGTTATCGCAGGAACCGGTGCGGGCAATTATGTGGTTACCGTTCCATCAGACACAAAAGCGGATATTACTGCAAAGAAAATTACCAAAGATATGGTTTCGTTTACGAATGATGGAAACTATACTTATACCGGAAGTGAAATTTCACCGGTCATGACGGTAAAAGACGGCAGCATGACATTGACTGCATCTGATTATACAGTAGAGGGTGATCAGAAGGGAACAGAATATGGCACTTATCATATGACTGTGACAGGCACTGGAAATTACACCGGAAGAGTGGAAGTGGAATGGAAGATCACTGATCCGCATGCTCCGACAGGAAGCATTACGATCCGCACCACCAATAAATGGGAGCAGTTTGTGAACGCGATTTCCTTTGGGCTGTTTTTCAACAATCAGGATACCGTTACCATTGAGGCTGATGATATAGGAAGCGGGGTAGATACCGTTTCTTATTATCTGACGGACAAAGAACTGACAAAAGATGAGGCAAAGAGCATAGCGGACAGTAAATGGAACAGCTATGATAAGCCGTTTACTATTCACCCGGATGGAAATTATATTGTATATGTAAAGATTACGGACAAGTCCGGCAATGTAACCTATCTTTCTTCGGATGGATTTGTTGTGGACAGTGCGGCACCGGAACTGAAAGACGGGGAAGGCAAAGCACTGAAAGATAACAGTGCCTATTGTAAGGCAGTAACTGTAGCAGCGATTGATGCAAACTTAGATCAGGTGACTGTTGATGGTACGAAGATCACAGATTCCGATCATCATGTGATTACCGGGGACAATGAGAAACATACGATTGTTGCAGTGGACAAATCCGGCAACACAACCACCTGTAGAGTGACCGTTTACAAGGAGCATCAGTATGGGGAATATCAGGTAGTCGACAAAAAAGATGGTGTGATCACGGAACAGAGAACATGCAAGAACTGTGGAAACACGCTGAAACGTATTTCAAAAGAGTCTTCTTCGGGAAAGACAGATGTAACCAGTGAGGAAGATCCATCCGGTGGCAGCCTTACATCCGAGGTAAAGGTACAGCCAGGAACACCAGAGACGACGGTCAGCGGCATGGACATTGATGTCGCAAAGAAATTGCTGACAGACGAGGAAAATAAGAAAGTTTCCGCGGGTGAAAATCTACTGGTTTATCTGGAAGTAAATAAACTTGAAAAGGATGCAGTGCCGGAAGCGGACAAGTCCAAAACCGAGGAAAAGGTAAAGGAAATCAAAGAGGTAAAGGAAGGAATCTATCTGGATCTTTCCATGTACAAGAAAATCGGAGATGCCGATGTAACGAAACTGTCAAAAGTAGAAACAGAAAAACTGCTTCAGATCAGTGTCGAGATTCCGGAGGAATTAAAGGCACCGGCAGGAAAAGTCAGAACCTACTATGTTATCCGTGTCCATGACGGCGCGGCAACGATCCTTGAGACCAGGAAGACCGGAAATGAGATCCAGTTTGAAACCAACCAGTTTTCAACTTACTCCCTCTGGTATACCGAAGCAAACCAGCCTTCGGGAGGCGGTTCCGAAAGCAGTGGAAGCACGACACCGGCAAAACCTGCATTTAAAATTACAACATCATCCAGTGAAGGAGGACGCATTACTGCAAGCCACAAGGGCGATATCACAAAGGGCGATACCGTAACCTACACGATCACTCCGGCAGACGGCTATGAAATCAAAGATGTTCTGGTAGACGGAAAGAGTGTCGGTGCAGTTACAAGTTATACTTTTACCAACGTGACAGAAAAGCATACGATTTCTGCAGTGTTTGTGAAGAAAAATGCACAGAAACCGGATGACAACAAGAACAACGTCACCGACCAGTCAAAGTTAAATGGAAATCAGGTATCGAAGCTGAAACTTCCGATCCTTCTTGCAAAGGGCAAGGGCGGAAAGCAGCAGATCACGTTAAGCTGGCTGAAAGTAAAGGATGCCGATGGCTATGAAGCATATTGGTCATATTGTGACGGCGGAAAGAACTACAAGAAGTTTGCGACCGTAAAGAACGGGAAACTCACTGTAACACAGAAGAAACTGAAAAACAGTAAGCAGTACAAATATTTTGTCGTTGCCTACAAGATGGTGGATGGAAAGAAAGTTTACATTGCAAGATCCAACTACTTACATGTGGCAATGCTTGACAATAAGCAGACCAATGCAAAATCCGTTTCTGTAAATAAGACAGATGTTGTCTTGACAAAGAAACAGATCTTTACCATCCAGGCGAAGATCAGGCTGGAGAATGGCAAAAAGAAACCGTTGCTGCATACCGCAGAGTTCCGCTATTACACAACCGATGCCAGGGTGGCAAAGGTCAACAGTGACGGCGTGATCACTGCAAAGGGTGCAGGAAGCTGTACGGTTTATGTATTGGCAAACAATGGTGTATATAAGAAGATCAAAGTTACGGTAAAGTAATTTTGTAAACTTTCATTTCATAAGATTTCAGAAGGAACAAAAAATCCCCAGTCTATCAGCAGCTCTGATAGATTGGGGATTTATTTTAGGAACAGGGAAAGTTCCTGCATTCTGTTATTAAAATCGGAAATTCCCAGATCATATAACTCCTGCTCTAACTTTTCATCGCGTGCGTAAGTACTCATCTTTAACTCTTTCGAAGGCGCAAAGACGAGGGCTTCCCCGGCGGTTTCGTGTTTTTTGACATCGGCAATATTCTGGCGGTACATCAGATGCCGGTTGTCGAGGGCTTTTATGGTCTGTGGATATTTGCGCAGGGCATGCCGGTAAATGTGCCGGAAGCCTTCCGGCTGCTTTACAAAACTGCGCGGTTTGCTTAAGATCACAACCACACGGTCACATCCCTTGGCAAACGCGCGCTCAATCGGAACGGAATCCGATAATCCACCATCAAAATACGTCTCATTATGGAAAGAAATCGGATGGCACATAACGGGCAGGGCGCAGCTTGCCATGATGGCACGGTAGTCATCCTGTTTCATATCATCTTTGGTAAAATACACCGGTTTTCCGGTTGCAGCATCGGTTGCAACAAGCTCGAACTCGGCCGGATTTGCCACAATGGCCGGATAATCGATCGGGTCAGCTCCATCGGAGTTGGTCAGTGTCTGATAAATATACTGAAGACCGAAAAACTGTCCGGTGCGCAGCAGATTTTTGACGCCCATATAACCCGGTTCGTGCAGATGGTCTACATAAAAACGAAGATTGCGCCCGCGTTGTCCGGCGAGATAGCTTGCAGTGTTTGCAGATCCGGCCGATACGCCGATGCAGTAATCGAATGTAATGTGTTCATCTAAAAAGCGGTCGAGAATGCCTGCGCTGTAGGCACATTTCATGCCGCCGCCTTCTACTACAAGTCCTGTCTTCATGTCTGAGATACTCCTTTTGCTTAGAATTAGCATTATTGTAGCACTTTTTCGAATTCTGTCAAATTTTTAACAAAGAAGGTTTGGAGATTGGAAGGCAGGTGGAAGAGACTGCTTGTCATACCCATGGAAAAAAGATATAATGTGTACAAGTGTTCCCTCAGGAACAAGATCACGAAAGGCGAGGAAAAACTCATGGCATTTGTACATCTGCACACACATACGGAATATTCATTACTCGATGGTTCCAACAAAATAAAAGAATATGTAAGCCGTGTGAAAGAACTGGGGATGAACAGTGCCGCGATCACCGACCATGGCAATATGTATGGTGTGGTGGAATTTTACAAGACCGCAAAGGCGGCGGATATCAATCCCGTGATCGGCTGTGAGATCTATGTGGCACCGAATTCCCGGTTTGACCGCGAGACCAGCCATGGCGAGGACCGGTATTACCATCTGATCCTGCTTGCGGAAAACAATACCGGTTATGCGAACCTTATGAAGATCGTCTCCATCGGGTTTACGGAAGGGTATTATTACCGGCCGCGTGTGGATTTTGAGACATTGCAGAAATACCATGAGGGTCTGATCTGCCTGTCGGCGTGTCTGGCGGGAGAAGTGCCGCGCTATATTGTGCGTGGATTTTATGAAGAGGCAAAAGGCATTGCAAAAAAATACCAGGACTGTTTCGGAAAAGACAACTATTTTCTGGAATTGCAGGATCATGGCATCCCGGATCAGAAGACGGTCAACCAGGGGCTTCTCAGGATCAGTCAGGAACTTGACATTCCGCTTGTCTGCACGAATGATATCCACTATACCTATGAAACGGATGTGGAGGCACACGATGTCCTTCTCTGTATCCAGACAGGAAAGAAGATTACAGATGAAGACCGTATGCGTTACGAGGGCGGACAGTTTTTCGTAAAAAGTGAAGAGCAGATGCGGAGCCTGTTTCCATATGCCAAAGAGGCAGTGGACAACACGCAGAAAATCGCAGACCGCTGCCATGTCACACTCGAATTTGGCAATTACCAGATCCCGAAGTATGCACCGCCGGAAGGCTATGACAGCGCGTGGACGTTTCTGAATGCGCTGTGTGAGAAGGGATTTAAGGAAAAATATACGGGCAATCCGGCGTATGATGAAACGCAATGTGCAAAGATCCATGACGATATGGAATATGAGCTTGGCATTATCCAGAAGATGGGATTTGTCGAGTATATCCTGATCGTGTGGGATTACATCAATTGGGCGAAAACACATGACTGCTGGGTCGGACCGGGGCGTGGTTCCGGTGCGGGCAGCCGCGTGTGCTACTGTACCGGCATCACAAATATCGATCCGGTCAAATATAACCTTCTTTTTGAGCGTTTTTTAAATCCGGAGCGTGTGTCCATGCCGGATATTGACGTGGATTTTGAGTATGCGGAGCGTTCTCGCGTGATTGAGTATGTCACAGAAAAGTATGGCAAAGATTCCGTGACACAGATCACGACCTTTGGTACAATGGCAGCCCGCGGAGTCATTAAGGCAGTTGGAAAAGCACTCGATTTTCCGTATGCGGAGATGGACCGTGTGGCAAAAATGGTGCCGATGGAACTGAACATTACGATCGACCGTGCCCTGCAGATCAATCCGGAATTCCGCAGTCTCTATGAGGGAGACGCGCGCATGCACGAACTGATCGACATGGCAAAGCGTCTCGAAGGGCTGCCGAACCACACGTCCGTACATGCGGCGGGCGTTGTGATTTATCCGGGAGAGGCGAGCAATTA
>JBNMKU010000093.1:0-7624 GCA_050874505.1 Roseburia sp.
GCATTAACATCAGGAGGCACTTGACAAGGGTGTTATAATAGATGTTAGAAAAAGGAATATGTGTGCGTAGCTCAGCTGGATAGAGCACTTGGCTACGGACCAAGGTGTCGGGAGTTCGAATCTTCTCGCGCACGTATGAAGAGAAGCTAGCAAGAGATATTTTGCTGGCTTCTTATTTTTTATGAGAAAAGGATTGACAGAGAGCAATCTTTTGATGTGAAAATGGAGAAATCAATGGGAAAACAGATTGAGATCACAGATTTGACAATACCGGAACTGGAAATTTACGCGGGAGCGACTGAGGTGCAGTTACTCCGCTATTATGAACCCAATCCTGGAATTTTTATAGCAGAGAGTCCGAACGTGATTGAGCGTGCATTGGATTTTGGCTATGAACCAATTTCGTTTCTGATCGAGAGAACACAGGTGGAAACACGCGCCAGAGAGATCCTTAAAAGATGTGAGGAAACACCTGTCTATATTGCAGAAAAAGAAGTGTTAGAGCAGATCACAGGTTTTCATTTAACCAGGGGTATCCTCTGTGCGATGAAAAGAAAGATGCCCAAAACGCCAGAGGAGATCTGTGAGGGAGTGAGAAGGATCGTTGTGCTGGAGGATGTTGTAAATCCAACGAATGTGGGAGCTATTTTCCGTTCCGCAGCTGCCCTAAATATGGATGCCATTCTGCTGACTACGGCGTGCACGGATCCGCTTTACCGCCGGGCAATCCGGGTAAGTATGGGAACTGTATTTCAGATCCCATGGACTTACATGAAAGAGGAAAAGGCAGAGCTGGAAAAATTAAAACAACAGGGATTTAAAACAGTGGCGATGGCATTGACCGATGATTCGGTCGGGATTGATGATGAGAGACTGCAGAGAGAAGAAAAGCTGGCGGTCATTCTTGGAACCGAAGGCGATGGTCTTGCAAAAGAGACGATCGCAGATTGTGATTATACGGTAAAGATACCAATGGCACATGGTGTGGACTCCTTGAATGTAGCGGCTGCGAGTGCGGTGGCGTTCTGGGAGTTCGGAAAGAGATCCTAGTACTTATTTATCAGAATATATTGCGTAAACAGAGAAAACAGTATAAAATGATTATGGGATGTTATCCTAAAATCTTAATAAGCATCGTATCGGAAACAAAATTTTGTTTCAAAAGAACGAGAGCAGGAGGAAGAAAAGGATGTTACAGGGAAAGACGGTTCTTCTTGGCGTAACAGGAGGAATTGCAGCTTATAAAATGCCAAATGTGGCTAGAATGTTAAAGAAGATGCACTGTAATGTGCATGTGCTGATGACGCAGAATGCAACTAACTTTATTACAGCAACAACGTTTGAAACATTAACCGGCAACAAGTGTCTGATCGATACCTTTGACCGTAATTTTGAATTTTCAGTTGAGCATGTTGCACTGGCCAAGCAGGCGAATCTGGTTTTGATCGCTCCGGCAACGGCAAATGTGATCGGAAAGATCGCAGGAGGGATCGCAGATGATATGCTGACAACGACTGTGATGGCGTGCACCTGTAAGAAACTGATCGCTCCGGCGATGAACCATAATATGTATCATAATCCGATCGTGCAGGAAAATCTCGAGAAATTAAAACGTTATGATTACGAGATCATTGATCCGGTATGTGGAATGCTTGCAAACGGAGATACTGGGGACGGAAAACTTCCGTCGGAGGAAACACTGGTACAGTATGTTTTAAAAGAACTGGCATTTCCAAAAGATATGCAGGATATGAAAGTATTGGTGACGGCAGGCCCTACACAGGAAGCAATCGATCCGGTGCGTTATATCACGAATCATTCGACCGGAAAGATGGGCTATGCGATCGCAAAAATGGCAATGCTCCGCGGTGCAAAGGTAACGCTGGTAAGCGGACCTACAGCATTGGAAATACCGATGTTTCTGGAGTACGTTCCGGTAGTTTCAGCAGAAGAAATGTGTCAGGAAGTATTAAAGCGTGCCGGAGAACAGGACATGATCATCAAGGCTGCTGCGGTGGCAGACTATCGTCCTGCAAATACAGCAACGGAAAAGATAAAGAAGTCAGATGAGGAGACACAGTTACAGTTAGAGCGTACCACCGATATTCTGGCAGCATTGGGAAAACAAAAGGGAAATACAGTGTTATGCGGATTTTCAATGGAAACCGAAAACATGTTGGAAAACTCAAGAAAGAAATTAGAAAAAAAGAATTTAGATATGATCGTTGCCAATAACTTAAAACAGGAGGGAGCAGGATTCGGTACAGATACCAATATCCTTACCTTGATTACCAGGGATGCGGAACATGAGCTTGAGATCATGAGCAAGGAAAAAGCCGCAGGCTGCCTGTTGGATGAGCTTTGTGCAATAAGAAAAAAACGTCAGGGATGATGGAGCAGATGCCGGAGGAAATAGGATGGACACGATAAGAGTACAGAAAAATCAGACAATAGCAAAACAGAATGAAAAGGTAAAGGCATGGTATTTGATCTTGGAAGGCTCTGTAGTACAGAGAAATTCATATGCCAGAGTCATTTTACAGAAGGATGGGATTATCGGTGTTTCGGAAAGTGACAGATACCTTTGCGATTATGTTGCCAGAGAAGATTCTGTACTTGCAGTCTTTAAATATGATACACCAGATGATCTGATCAAAGTATTAAACGGACAGGAGAGCATGCGGGGAGTATTACTCCGTGCAGCCTTAAAACAGAGACAGATGCTGCTTGAAACTTATGCAGGTTTCCGCAATCTGGTGCGTCAGTTCCATTCTTTTGTGGAAACGGAATACAATGATTATACCGTGCTGTGCAGCCAGTTACATCTGGATGGGCAGAGTTTTTCCAGAATGGACAACTTCAAACCGCTTGATATGATACATAAAGCGGAAAACTGGGAGATCAACAACAGTACAGCATTGACGAAAAAATATCTGGATCAGTACCTTCATCTGATGCAGAAGGATGACAGCCTTTGTATCGGAGCGATCATGGAGGCATGTTATCAGACAAGACGTGTGACACAGGGTATTATTGAGATGGTAGAATATCTGAAATATAATCAGGATATTTTATTATCAGAATCAGAAAATGATATGTTCTGCATCTACTTTGACCTGTTGTTAAGCGCGGAGGCAAGTAAATACGACACGAGACCGCTGCGGGAACGCATGGACAAGATGGCAGAAGTCATCCAGAAGCTGAACATTTACGATGAAAAACTGGTAAAAGAGCGATTAGAACAGTACCAAAACCATGATTTTGCAACGATGGCAGAGGGAGATTACGCGACACCGGGTACAAGCACAGATACGCAGGATTCTGATGACTGGGATGAAGAGGAAGAGAGCGGAGAAGACTGTCTGGCACATATCCTTAATTATGCGGGGTACACGGAGGAAAAGATTGAGCAGATCCGTTCCCAGATCCGTCAGTATGGAGATCTGCCGGACATGTTATCTACGGATGCAGAGGCATTTGGATTAAGAAAACAGATCTCCCAGATGTTCTATGAAACTTATTATAAAGTATTTATGAATGTCATGCACGATGAGGAAGAGCCATCTCCGATCGTTGAGATGTTCTTAAACTTTGGCTTTATGGATGTTCAGATGGTAGGCGAAGATAATGCCAATATTCTGTATGATCTGACAGAACATCTGGATTTATGTAATTCGGAGCATGTCTTTACCATTTTCTCCTGGTTGAAGACAATCTACGAAGGCAAAAACGAGCCATCCAAAAATGAATTTGATCTGGATTATACCGGTTATCTGGCAGAACTTCGCAAAACAGGAAAAATTACGCCGAATCAGGCAAAAGAGTTTGCAAATAACCGTGAGATGAAAATAAAATTCGAGATCCAGAATATGTTTACTTCCGGTAACCGTATTACCTATGGAAGAATTTCGACATTTTGTCCGATCTTAGGGGAAAATGACCTGATCAACTCTATCGACAAGATGTTAGTTACAGTTCAGAAGTTAGAGGATGCCATCAATAATATCCGAAAGATCGACTTCTCTGTATTTTACCGTGAAGTTACGTTCTCGGATCCGGATAAGGGAATTAACCGTGAGATGATCATGAAAGAGGTATTGCCGAATATCATCCTGATGCCGAATGCAGGTACAAGGGCTCAGATGTGGCAGGAAACCGCAGGGGTGCGTAGAGATACTCCGGCAAGATTTATGTTCCCAATCTTTACGGCAGTCGACCTGGACGATATGATGATCGACACAACAGGACGTTTCCGTTGGGAGCTTTGCCGTAAGATACAGGGTGTACACTGGAATGATATCCGTGATAAATCATTGACAGCAGAGTATTGCGATTATATCCAGTTTTACCGTAAAAACCATGAATTATCTACGGATGCAAAAGAAAAGATCAAGAGTGCATTGGTGCGTGGGAAAAACAACTACCGCGAGGTATTTGTCAAAGATTACCAGAACTGGATCAAATATGAATCAAAGGGAAGTTTCCGTCTGAACAAAGTTTCCAGAGAGATTTTGATCAGTTATTGTCCGTTTTCAAAGCCGATCCGTGAGGAACTGAAGTCCAATCCGATGTATCAGAGTGGTCTGCATCGCTATGATGTGCAGGCGGCAAAAAAGATACAGCGTATCAATGGAGTTTACGACAAATATGTCAAGGCAGGCGGATTTATTACTACGGAATTAAAGGATAATCTGGATTATTATTCCCTGTAAAATAAAAAGAAAACAAACATAGAAAAAGCCAGGTGAGGAATCATCTGGCTTTTTCTGAGGGGAGTATAAATAATTAATAAGGGGTATAAAAGTAATACGGATATCTACAAATATCACATATCACAATGTAAGTATAGCTTATTCAAAAATAAAAAGCAATTAAAAATTAGGGGGATGTATATTTTTCTTTTTTTCTCAAATAATAGTTTTGCTGAATGTAATCCAGCACGAAAATAAAAAAGACAGGCGGTGTGAAAAACACCGGAATGGAGGAAAAAATGGCAAAAAACGCAGATACCCAGAACAGCTACGAAAACAGTTACGAGCAGAACAGCTATGAGCAGAACAGCTCTAAGAACAAAGCTTCTAACAAGGCTTCCAATAAGGCTTCGAACAAAGCATCCAACAGCAATGCGCAGAACAGCAGCGGACAGGATGAAGCAGGTTCTAATTGCAGATAATACCGGTCACCGGGCAAAAAAGACTGCATAAGATATAAAGAGAAAAGTCTTTAGAGGAAAGAACAGATTACAAAGGAAAAACCTTTGTAGTCTGTTTTTTATATGGTGGTTGTTATGGCATTTTATACGATTCATGCGAGGGATATGTCTGGTATTATGTTTGAGAAGAGAGCCATTGTGATCGATGTACGGGAAAGAGAAGCCTACCGCCAATGTCATTACAGGGGGGCTCTTAACTGTCCTTATGAGGAAATGGAACGGTGGATGTTCCGCTTTTCGAAAAAAAGGGTACTGCTTTTATACTGCGATTATGGAAGTACCAGTCTGCTTGCGGCAAGAAAACTGGCAAAGGCAGGGTATGAGGTTTATACGGTAGTGGGTGGAATCCATGCGATCAAAGAGTATGAGGCGCGAAATGGAAGAGATAATAATTGACATGCAAATTTAGAACGGATAATATTATGATATGTGCGGGTGGCGTTTTTGAATGCCATTCGAAAAGAATACACAACGAAGCAGATACAGAATAGGAGATTGGATGAGAACATATGAATTAATGGTGCCATGCCATTTTGGATTAGAAGCAGTATTAAAACGTGAGATTTATGATCTTGGTTATGAGATAGAGCGTGTGGAGGACGGCAGAGTGACGTTCCTTGGCGACGAGGAGGCAATCTGCCGTGCCAACATATTTCTGCGGACGGCAGAGCGTGTTTTAATACAGGTGGGACGTTTCCGTGCAACCACGTTCGAGGAACTTTTTCAGGGCATCAAGGCATTGCCATGGGAAGATTATATTCCGGAGGATGGAAAGTTCTGGGTAAAAAAAGCTTCTTCCATTAAGAGCAAGCTGTTTAGCCCGTCTGATATACAGTCGATCGCGAAAAAAGCGATGGTGGAGCGTCTGAAAAAAAGTTATCACACAGAGTGGTTCAAAGAGGATGGAGCACCTTATCCGGTCCGTATTTTCCTGTTAAAAGACGAAGTCATGGTGACACTGGATACGTCAGGGGATTCCTTACATAAGCGCGGATACCGTACGATGACGAGCAAGGCACCGCTGACGGAGACTCTGGCGGCTTCGTTACTGCTTCTGACACCATGGAAGCCGGACCGTATCCTGGTCGATCCGTTTTGCGGAAGTGGTACATTCCCGATCGAGGCGGCGATGATCGCTGCGAATATTGCACCTGGTATGAATCGTGAGTTTACGGGGGAGCAGTGGACAAACCTGATCGACCGTAAAATGTGGTATGAGTGTGTAAAAGAAGCGGAAGAAATGATAAACGATGACGTTACCGTGGACATTCAGGGATATGATATTGACGGGGATGTGGTACGTGCGGCAAGGGAAAATGCGAAGCGTGCAGGGGTAGATCATCTGATCCATTTCCAGCAGCGTCCGGTTGCAGAACTGCATCATCCGAAAAAATACGGATTTATCATTACCAATCCACCATATGGAGAGCGTCTGGAAGATAAGGCGGATCTGCCGGAACTGTATGGACAGATCGGGGAGGCATACCGCAACCTGGATTCCTGGTCGATGTACCTGATCACCAGCTATGAGGATGCGGAGCGTTATATTGGAAGAAAAGCGGATAAGAACCGCAAAATCTACAATGGAATGATAAAAACTTATTTTTATCAGTTTATGGGACCAAAGCCTCCGAAAAGAGAAAAAAGGGATTAGAGAGTGGAAAAAGGAGTGTAAATGAATTATTCAAAAAGATTTATTGCCCTTGGTGGAGTTGTGGCAATTACTTTTTTGATCAAATATAATACGATTTTTGCAGGGTATGAACAGATTGGTCAGTTCCGCGGTGGAGATCTGGAGGCGGAGACGTGGAATCCGCTCATTGCATCGAGTGTGAATGACAATCTGCTGTCCGTCGTGATCGACAATAAGCAGTATACCAATGAGGAGTATTCCTTTTTTATGGATGACAATCTCAATATCATGGTGCCGGTCAGTATTCTGCGTGATGCCCTAAATTGCAGTGCACATGTATACGATGACAACCGATTACTGGTCGAAAAACATGCAAGTGAGATGGAATTTGTAAAAAATGAATACACTGCGACGGTCAATGGCGAGGAGGAGAATATCGTTTCTCCGTTTATTCAGAAAGATGACCAGTTCTATGTGAGCCTGAATGATCTCTCTACATATTTAGATTATAATTACAGCTGGGATATGCAGGAAAATCAGGCCCTGGCGTCCGATAATTCGGTCAATACCGCGATCGTTCCCTCGCGTTATGATCTGCGGGAAAAGGGACGCGTAGCAAGGGTGCGCGATCAGGGAAGCTATGGAACCTGCTGGTCTTTTGCAGCACTTGGCGCAATGGAATCGGTATTGATGCCGGAGGAGAGTGCGCAGTATTCCGTGGATCATATGACGTTATCCAACAATTTTGGGGTGGATCCGTATGAGGGTGGAGACTATAC
>JBNMKU010000094.1:0-7593 GCA_050874505.1 Roseburia sp.
AGATTTAACAATGTATTTACCACACCGGCTACGATCAGACTATATAGCGGACGTCTGCTGTCTCCAGTACTTCTTAAAATAGAAGACCCAAAATCATAGAGCATGATAAACGGCATCCCGATCAGGTAGATCCGCAGATAAAGCACTGCAAGCTCAATGACATCCTCCGGTGTTCCCATTAAAAGCAGGACAGGTCTTGCAATGAACTGTCCCAGTATCATCACAAAAAATCCGCTCAGCAATGCCACCACGATAGCGGTGTGGATTGCCGCCTGGATATTCTGCTCTGATTTCTCACCAATGTAATGTGCGATCACGACATTCGAACCAAGTGATATCCCGATAAACAGGTTGATCATCAGGGAGATCAACGAGCCGTTGCTGCCAACCGCCGCCAGTGCCTGACTGCTTGCAAAACGTCCGACCACTGCGGTATCGACGGAATTGAACAGCTGCTGTAAAATACTGCTTGCCGCTAAAGGAAGTGCGAAGATCAGTATCTTATTCCATAAGGCTCCATGTGTCATATCCATTGATGTTTTAGTTGTTGCCATAACTTTTTATCTCTTTTCTTTTAAAAACTAACCCAGACATTTCTCGACATACGTTTTGATCTCGTAATTGTCCTCCGGCATCTGGCATCCGATGATATAATTTCCTTCATGATCGGAACAGCGGATGATCCGTCCCTCAAGTTCTGACTGCGCAGGAAGCGCGAAATTCTGGATCTGGATCGTGATATTCTTTCCGATACAGTCTGCAAAATACGGGTCACGCACGACGAGTGCAAATCCATTCGCACTGATATTATCCAGTTTTCCCCGGAATGTCTTATTTCCATCTGCAACACGGATGCTGCAGGAATTGGTTACATCCATACGTGGATATTTCCGTCGGTTGACGATCTTTGGTCCTGCCGTAATGCGTACTGCAGCGGTACGTCCATCCTTCTGCTTTAACTCTGCATTATCCCAGCAGTACAGAACATTTCCAACTGTAACCTGAACCTGATAAATACCCGTTTCCGGTGTCTTTGTCCCCGGCTTAAAGGAGATCAGAAGTCCGTTTGTATTCTGCTCAACCAGTTCTCCGTGAGACTCTGTGGCATTTGCCACTCCTGCCTGCTTTACCGTTACTTTCATCCCCGGTTTCAGGTCGGAGATACCCATAAATCCACCAACACCAAGTTCGCACATCAATGCCTGTACGACCGTTTCGATCTCATTGATATTCGACGCACTTTCTTCGTATTTGCTTAACATCTGCTTACTGATCTCACTGGAATCCGTAATACAGTCCGTCATGGTTCCCATGATATCGGATACCTGCTCCATATTTTCCACCAGCTGGCTGTTTGACTGCTCTACTTCCTTGATCGCCGTATCGATGACCTGGATGTGGTCTCCGATCTGTTTGGAATCCTCCGCGATCTTGCCGACGTTTTCTCCGGTCTGCGTTACCTTTTCCAAAGTCAGCTGGATCAGCTTTAATGTTTCCTCCATTGAAGCCGTCATCTTACCGGAGGTCTCTTCCAGACGTGCCAGTGCCTCTCTGATCTGTCCGGACGATTCCTGCGTCTCGGTACTCAGCTTACGGATCTGTTCTGCGACCACTGCAAAACCTCTTCCCGCATCGCCCGCACGCGCTGCCTCAATGGACGCGTTAAGTGCCAGAAGGTTGGTCTGGCTTGAAATATTTTCGATCGTACCGGTCTCCTGCTTTACCTTTTCAAATTCGCTCTTGAAATTTCCTAAAATGTCGCCGACTTCATTGGATAACGTCGACATCGTATCTGCAACCTGTACCAGACTCTCCAGATCCGTATAACTGGTCTGGGAATCCTTGACTGCCTCCGTTGTCAGAGTAACCATATCATTGATCAGACCGACTACGTTTTGTACCTGCGCATTGATATCCGTTGTCTTATCCACAGAAGAAACCGTCCGCTCATGCAGTGTCTGATTGTTTTCCGTCAGTTTATCCATTCCAACTACGACGACATCCGAACCATGTTTGTTTTCGGTGGCGAGCTCTCTTACTACTGTAATACCGTTCATAATAGAATTACTTGCTGTTTTTACCTGCTCTACCGTCGTGATCACACGATGCAGGTCTGCCTTGATACTGTCTGTCAATGCACCATCCGCCTCATTCAAATGCTGGATTGCCATCACATAGCAGACATAACACAGGATGATACAGGCAAGCTGTAACTGATAGTCTTTTAAGTCAGCTGCAGAGTTGTATCCCAACACGGTATAACGTAATACCGCACTGAACAGTACACTTAACGAGTTTGCAAATGCACAGCGCAGCATGAATTTACGATTTTTATAGATGACAAGTAAACTCATCACGGGAAGGATATAAGTAAATGCTATGGATGAGGATGAAGTACATAACAAAAACGTATAGAAGATACCATATCCAATGACCAGATCCAGTTTATATAAATCGGTGCTTTTCCCTTTGACCCGCAGTAAAATATCTCCGGCAAAAAACGGGATCCAGCACAACAGGACAAAGATCGGATAGCAGTTCGCCGGATAAATACCTGACGCCGCATCCGTTCCATAATTTGCCGTAAGAAGCAGTGCAAAAATCAGCCAGATCCGCCTGGCTTTTATGTTCGCTTTCTCTTTAAACACATTTTCATCGTAATTCATCGTATCTCCCTCTCCATTCTGACGTATTTCAAACAATCTGGTGTTCATTTCTATCTTCTTATTTTAAGTTATTTTATTCCGCTTTTCAAGGTGGCGAATCAATCTTTGAGGTGTTATACTGTAAAAAAAGAAAGAGGAACCCATTTATGAAACAAAACGAAACATTTCATCAGGATGAAGGTTTGATTGGAAATGAAAAAATAGAACAGGCGATCCTTGCACTCCAGCAGGAACCCACACCCGAACTGCTTGCACATGCCCTTACCATGGTGCGCAGACGTATGCAGGAAAACGGTCAGCTTATCCTTGCCGTAGAACCACCTGCCACAGATGGACAGCTTCGCATCCAGGCAACCAAAACCAGTGACGGGAAACAATGGTGGATGGCATTCACCAGTTTTGAAGAAGAACTAAAAGGAAGCAGCTCCGTCATGTCCACCTTTTTAGTCGACATTAAAAAGCTGCTTTCCATGGCACTACATGCAGACGGTATCGAAGGGATCATCTTAAATCCCTGGAACCGCACGCTGATGCTTGACAAATCTTTCATCCAGATCATTTTAGGGGAGAATTAGTTTCTCCTCTTCCTGTTATTCATCCAACTGTACAACTGCATAATCTCCCTGCGCATGACTTAAATAAAAGATCAGGCACACCTTTCCATCCCGCCGGAATGAATATCCCATTGTCTCATTCTCTCCATAGTCCTCTGTATCATGATCAAAGTGCGACAGGCTTTTGGCAAGAGCCTCCTCGGTCGGCTCCATCCAGATAAAATTATAGGACAGGATATCCTGCATCGTCATTTCAGTTGGTCCTAAGATCGTATACCCTTCTGTTCCAGTAAACAGAAGCTGCGCTGTTTTCTCGGGGTCTGCCAGATCCGCAAAGGTCACTTTTTCCCCGGTCTGCATATTTATATTAAGGGACTGCATGGCACTCGACGGATGCGCACCGCCTTCCATCTCATAATAATAATTGATCGTCATGGACAAAAGCTCATCGGACTGTTCCTCCACGTCAAAGTAGATATCTACCTTGTCGCTTTCTCCGATATCTAAAATGGCATTTTCGACATATTTTTCAAACGTCCGGTTCCATTCTTCCTGCTTGTCCTCTAACTTCCAGCCGGTGATCTGCGGATAGCTGATATCACACAGATCGTCTTTTCGGAACGTCTGCTGCTCCACTTCATAGGAGGCATCCGTACTCGTTTGCTCCGTATCTCCTGCCTGCTCGGTTCCTTCTGCCTGCTCGGTATCCTCTGTCAGTTCCGTACGCTCAGTCTCTTCTGCCGTCTCTGTTCCTGCCGTTTCCGTCTCTGATACTGCACCAGGAGCCTTGCCGGTCTCTTCTGTTTCACTTCCATCACATCCTGCAACAAGCAGGGAAACCGACAGCATCCCCGCTGCCACCATAGTCCATACTTTCGCTTTCATCTTCCCCTCATTTCCCGAGCAGATTGCCCTGTTCTACTATGTTTTTAATGTCTGCCGGCTTTTTCGCAAAGCAGACTGCACCGTGTTCTTTTAAAAATACCTCATCCCGGAATCCCCACAGAACCGAGATACATGGCAGACCGGAATTTTTCGCCGTCATAAGATCCACATCCGAATCTCCGACATATACTGCGGTTTCTTTCGTCTTTCCAAGTTCCTTTAATGCCTTTTCTACCATGTCAGGCGCCGGCTTTTTCGCTACTCCCTCTGTCTCGCCGATCGCCACCGTGATGATCCCGTCAAAATAGATCTCGCTTAATTCCTTCACCGCCGAATCGATCTTATTCGAAACGATCGCCATCGCATATCCTGCCTCTTTTAACTCGCAGAATAATGGCAAAATGCCATCATAGGCTCTCGTCTTGTCATTACAATGAACGCCATAGTACTCTTTAAATTTTGCAAAAACTTCCTCGAACCGCGGATTGTCTGCTCCATCCGGAACTGCACGCTCCATCAGAAGTCTGATCCCGTTTCCTACAAAACGACGTACCTCTTCAATGGTGCGCTCTGGCATCTGATATGCCTTAAGTGCCACATTTACCGCATCCGCCAGATCATCCAACGTATTTAAGATCGTACCATCCATATCAAAAACTACGGTATCTATTTTCCGTTCCATGTCACTTTCACTCCTGCTCTTTTTATTTCTGTTATTTTACACTGACCTCGCCTGCCAGCACCTTTTTATAGTCTTCATAGTTCTTTGCAAGCAATGCCGGTGTATCCAGTCCGTACGGACATTTGCTCTTGCACTTGTTGCAGTGCAGACAGCCCTCGATCTTCTTCATCTTCTGCTGTACTTCCTCGGTCAACTGCAGCTCGAACGGAGAACGGCGTAGCAGTAACGACATTCTTGCGCAGTTATTGATCTCGATTCCTGCCGGACAAGGCATACAGTAACCGCATCCTCTGCAGAAATCGCCGCTTAATTCCTCTCTGTCCTTCTGGATCAGCGCCCTGATCTCGTCTGTTATCTTTGGTGGATTGTCAATATAGGAAATAAATTCATCCAGTTCTGACTCTCTCTGTACGCCCCAGATTGGCAATACATTGTCAAACTGCGCCTCAAAAGCATAAGCTGCTTTCGAATTGGTGATCAGTCCCCCGGATAATGCTTTCATGGCAATAAATCCCATGTTTGCCTTTTTACACTTCTCAACTAAGGCAATATCCTTCTCTGTTGCCAGATAGCAGAACGGAAACTGTAACGTCTCATACAAACCGGACTCGATCGCTTCCTCTGCGACTGCCAGACGATGATTTGTGATACCGATATGTCTGATCTTGCCCTGTCTTTTGGCTTCTTCCATCGCCTCATAAAGCCCTGTCCCATCGCCCGGTTTCGGACAAAAAGAAGGATTGTGGAACTGATAGAGATCGATATAATCGGTTCTTAAATTATGCAGGGAAGTCTCAAGCTGCTCCCAGAATTCGTCCGCATTTGCCGCCGCTGTCTTGGTTGCCAGATAGACCTGCTCTCTCATCCCCTCAAATGCTTCGCCCAGCTTTTCCTCACTGTCTGTATAAAATCTTGCCGTGTCAAAAAAAGTGATCCCGGCATCAAATGCCTTTCTCGCCAGCTTTACCGCATCCTCCGCGCTGATACGCTGGATCGGCAATGCTCCAAATCCATTCTTGTTTACGGTAATGTTCGTGCTTCCCAGTGTCACTGTTTCCATCTGCCCGCTCCTCCTTTTTCTTTTGCTCGCTTTTTATTTTCATTGTAACATCACTCTGTTAAATATGGGAAAAACAATTTACTTTTTTCCTTCTTATCAAACATATTATTGTACTGCAATATCTCATAATTTTTCAGCCACTCGGCTTCCTCGCCATCCGCCTCTTCAATATGCTTAAATCTTCCGGCAGAGTTGGAATAATAACCTCTCGAATTTACCGCAGGAATGACTTCCATCATATCCGAAAGGAACTGATTGTAAGCCGGAAGCGCGATCCCGGCACGCTCTAATGCCAGAGTCGAAAGATAATTGATACTGCTGATCTTAACCTCTTTTGACTGTGTCTCATAGTTTGTCCAGATGAAAAATGGGATCGTATACAGATTTTCCAGTTCATCTAAGGTCAGCCCCGACAGCCCCTTGCCATTTAAATGCGGATAGAAGCTGGAGGACAGGCTCGGCTGATGATCGCCGAAAAAGACGATCTCCACCGGATCATCTACCCCTTCAAAATAAGAGATCAGATATTCAAGTGCCTTGTCACTCTCATGCACCAGTGACAGGTACTGGTTGACATCCGGATAGTTGACTCCCAACATCCGCACTTCTTCTTTGAAATTATCATATTTCTCAGTATAACCTCCATGATTCTGCATGGAAATACTCATAATAAACAGATCTTCATTTCCTTTTTTGCTCTCGTAGCGGTCAATGATCTTCTCGTACAGTTCCTGATCGGTAATATATTCCCGCAATACTGCTTTCTGGTCAAAATCATCGATAAAGTGCATCTCATCAAATCCCATGGTCGGATAAACAGAATTTCTGCTCCATCCGGTCTCATAGTAAGGGTGCATTGCCACGCAGGTATAGCCCATGTTCTTTAAGTTGGAGACAATCGAAGTCGGTTCATCCGAAATATACTGCTGATAGACCACCGATCCGCTCGGTAAAAATGCCATGGAGTTACCAGTCATAAACTCCCACTCGGAGTTTGGTGTCTTTGCCCCAAATACCGAAGAAAGTGCATATCCTTTTAATGTATTTTCCGTAAGTGACTGGTAATACGGTGCAACATCCATATTTGCCATATAATTTCCTACTACACTCAAATCTGCATAGGACTCGCTCATCACAACGATAATGGTGGGCTTCTTTTCATCGGTCGTCTGTTCCCCGGTATCGCTGTACTGCTGCTCTAATGCTGCGACCGCCTCTTTGGAATAGCCATCCGGCTCGCTCACAAATGTATCCCGTATGCTAAGCACAAAGTTTAAGATATAACCATTGCGGTAGCTTCCCTTCTGTTCCCAGGTCTCGGTCACATAATACTCGGTCTTCTGTCCGATATAAACGCGGCATAAGACCACAAGGGAAATGCAGACCACACTGCAGAGCCAGCGTTTCTTCATCGAAACATGAAATTTCCGTACGAGCGCGACATAAAGCGTACTGAGCAGGATCACATAACCCGCCCGTTCATCCAGTGTAAATTCATAATTTCCCGCCACGGATAATCCGGTGGAAATGGATTTTAAGTCACTGAAGATAAATTCATTGCCGCGGAACAGATACACAAAATAATTGATCCCTGCAAGAGATAACAAAAATACATGCGAAATGATACAGGTCAGTCCTGCATTATTTGTAAACACCTGCACGGCTGCAAAAAGTGTAAAGCAGCATAAGACGTTGATCCACATCTTCGTGTCCGTGATCTTCGCCCGAAGTTCGGAATCAAGCAAA
>JBNMKU010000095.1:0-7553 GCA_050874505.1 Roseburia sp.
CTGCCAGAACAGGTAATACGCCTCTAAATAAAAATACGGGCTCTTGTTCTGCTTCATCCACGCCCGGATGGCAGAAAGCCGTTTTGCACTGTCCGCACAGTATTCTTCCCGCAAAAACAGCAAGATCCAGAACAGCAGGGAAGAATCCGGATGTTTACGGAAGATCTGCTCGATCTCTTCCGTCAGCCGGTCCACATAGGCAGGTTCCCGCTCGCGCAGAGTATTTAAGTAGAGATAATAGCCCCACTCCGGTGCGTTTTTATCCAGCCACTCCCGTTTGAAATCCTCTAAGATCCAGTCGGCTTCCTGTTTCTGCCGGTTCATGATCAGTGTCTGTGCCTTCATCAGCGGATACATCGCCTCATCCGGCCTTAAAACAGACAGATGGTCTAACAGTTTTCCGGATTCTCTTGCCCAGACACCGGTCACGATCCGTTTCAGACGATAGTCAAGGTATAATTTTAACAGTTCTACCCGGCTTTTTTTCTCATCGAGTCTTGCCGTATCTGTCTCAGCCTCTTCCTGCTGCCGCATTGCACAGATGCGATATTCCAGTACCTGTGTCGGTGTCTCAAACCGCAATCTGGCATAATTTCTGCCGGCATGCAGTGCCGCCTCTTCTATGTAATATGCCACCTGGCAGATGCTTCCGATAAAATCTTCTTCACTTAAATGTGTCTTTTCCGGATGTAAAAAGTCCGCATCGGATGTCACGCGGATATCCACATATCCGGCATGATCCTTGTGCAGTTCCACCATCTCCCTGCGGTCAGACGTAACGCCATAAAACGCCGCCTCTTCCACCGGCAGGGTAAGCGTTACCTTTGGCTTTTTATGACAGGAAACTAAAAACTCTTCGATCTTTTGTCTGGTCTGTACGCCGGATGAAAATCCCTGATAGAGAAGTGCTTCCCTTGTCTCATCTTTTTTCAGGATGTTTTTGAAATGTCCCGAATAAAACAGACGGTACGCTTCCTGTGGCCGTTCCTCAGCAAGCCTTACAAAATCGTTTAAGGAACTGATCTTTCCGATGGACGTCTCCGCATAGAGCCTGGTTACCGACACAACAAAAGAAAGGTTATATTCTCCCTGGTTGATGACAATACAAAATTCACCTTTTTGAATATCCCCTTCGACTAATCCATTGCTATGAAATTGATACCGTATCCTTACTTCTTCGCCTTCAAACTGAGGTGTCAGACATTCCATTCTGGGATTGGAGGAATAAACAACTCCACGCATCGGTTCGTGGTTTGCGCTGGTAATGACAAAATCACCTTCCACATCCCGCTCCTCTACTACCTCAATTTCGATCTTATCTGTCTGAAGTGTCAATGACGGCTTACTGTATTCAAATTTTCCCCTTGCTAGCTGCTGTATCCGTCTGCGCAAAATGACCCCCGCTTTTTTATCTTTATTATTGCTTTTTTCCAAGCATCGACTATAATATCATAATAGATTATAAACTAATTTTAAGGAGTGCGCAATGATAAAACACAAAGACCATTTTCATGGAAGCGATTTAGAAAAAATAGAAGAGATCTACGGCATAAAAAAAGAGGAGATCGTCAGCTTTTCTGCCAACGTCAATCCTCTTGGAGTATCTCCAAAACTCCGGACCGCTCTTTCCGAACAGATCGATGTGATCACCACTTACCCGGACCGGGAATATACCTCACTCCGCAAATGTATCGCATCCTACTGTGAGACCGAATACGAAAACGTCATCGTTGGAAATGGTTCTACTGAGCTGATCTCGCTGTTCATCCAGATCGAGCATCCGAAAAAAGCCCTTGTCATTGGACCGACCTACTCCGAATACGAGCGTGAGATCGCACTGGGCGGCGGGACAACCCTCTACTATCCGCTGCGGGAAAGCGACAATTTCAAATTAAACGTTGAGGATTTCCTCACACACTTAAACGAGAGCATTGATCTGCTCGTCATCTGCAACCCGAACAACCCAACTTCTTCCTGCATCCGCAGAGATGAGATGCGCCACATCTTAGATGCCTGCAAACAGTACGATATCTATGTCATGGTGGATGAGACTTACGTCGAGTTCGCAGATAACAAAAACGAGATCTCCGCAGTCCCTCTGACAAATTATTACAACAACATCGTCATCCTGCGCGGAACGTCCAAGTTCTTTGCAGCACCGGGTCTGCGCCTTGGCTATGCCATCACCGGAAACCGTGATCTGATCAAAGCGATCAACACAAGAAAAAATCCATGGACCATCAACTCCCTTGCCGTGGTTGCCGGGGAAACGATGTTTACCGATACCGCATACATCAAGGAAACGAAATCATTGATCTCATCCGAGCGTGCAAGGATCTATGATATTCTAAAAAAACACCCTGCCTATAAAGTATATGAGCCAAGCGGCAATTTCATGCTGGTGCGTATCTTAAGTGAGTCCGTGACCTCGCAGGACTTATTTGACCGTGCCATCCGGGAAAAAATGATGATCCGTGACTGTTCTACGTTCCCATTCCTGGACAACAAATACATCCGGTTCTGCATTATGAAACCGGAAGACAATGACAGATTGCTCCACTGCCTGTTACAGGAGCAGTGATCGCTCAACCGCACAAAATCTCCATACATCCCGCTGTCCGGTGCAGCCTGAAATTAGCAAGGAACTCCCAGTTTTCCTTGCTGATTTTTTGTTCTAATAAATAACTGAGTCCGTTGTGATACTCTTTTTCTTCCACCGTAAAGGTGTAAAACTCTCTCTCATCTGCCGGGTTTTGCGCCAGCATCTCCCAGATCTTCGTCTTTAATGTCTCAAATGTCCGGTACTGCCCATCGTTAAAATAATCCCGGTAAAAATAAAGAAATCCCTCCGGCGGTTTTGCCTCCAGCACACGCAGTCCATATTCCGCCGCCGGGTAGTTATTCTGACTCTGCGCCCATACCCACGCTCCATGGAAAGTCAGCCCTCCGTCCATCTGGAACTGGTTTTCTTCTTTTAATAAAGCAAAATCCGGCACATCCGTGTCATATTCTTCTGCCAGTTCCGTGCAGATTTTCTCAAACAGTTCTTCCATTTCCAGTGCCTTATAATAATATTTGGCATGGTAATAACTGCTCCCTGCCCAGGAGATCCCGCTCTGCATAACAAAACGCTTTCCCTCCTCATTGTTGCAACGGACTGCATTCTGGACATTGGCATGCAAAAAATACTCGTATGCCTCTGTCAGCGTATCATAGATAAAAAAAGGCGAATCCTCCTTTCCCTTTATCTTTTCCCTGCAGTAACGATAAAAAGCCCGTTCCACATAAAATTTTTCCACTGCCCCATCATAATATTTACGCAGGATCTCATTGCTTTCCAAAAAAAGCTGGTTCGTTGCGATCACGCCGATCTGACGCATAAACGAAACCAGCTCACCATAATTTTCGGAATGTTCCAAAAAATGCTCCGGTCGTGCCGCGATCTCTAAAAAATCACCCGATGCCCAAAACAGTACCCGCTCACATTCCAAAAAACTCTCTTCTCTCCGCTTGGGAAGTTCCCAGTGAAACTTTCGTTTTCCTGTTCCCCTTTCCAGCTGGAATGAGACACTTTTCGGCTGGGGTGCCGGAGTGGGACGTCTTTTTACCGGACATCTCGCCTTCTGCTGCTTTTCTTCTTCCTCTTCGAAGTCAAATTCTTCTTCGCTCATCTTTTCCAGAACAAGTTCTAAAAACACCGTGCCCCAGAAGCTTCTGCGGTACCGCTCGCGCTCACGGAATTTATCTTTTCTGGTCGATACCCTGTGTACCCGTTTTACCTCTTCTACATACATCTGCCTGCCACGCATCCCTTTCTGCCGCAGTCATCCGCTATGCCTTACTGTTATAATAGCCCCTCGTGCTCTGATTTGCAGAAGTTCCATAGCGTGTGTAATTTGCACTCAGAGAATAACTTTCCTTCTCTAACGTCTGCACCTTTTCTTTTGCATGTTTATATACCAGGTCACTTACCGTCTTCACTTTCTCGCCCAGACAGCCCTTGGTATAAAACAGTGACTTTTCATCGGAAAGTTCTGCCTCTTTTAACTTCTTATCATCCAGTGAAAGCGTGCCGTTCTTTCCAATGGTGATCCCCACCTTTTCCAGTTCTTTTTTGCCTGCGGTAACGATATCCTGTAATTTTTTCCCGTAAGTAGTATCGGTAGCATCTGAAGAACTGTTTAGCCTGCCCATCAGAATATTGTAATCATTGACGAAATTTTTGATCTCTTCTACCGCCTGTTCTTTTGCCTTTGCGGTATCTTCCTGCTCAAAAATAGAGTTTTCCCTGGTTTTTAACAGTTTTTCCGCACTGCTCTTTACCTGTCCTGCCGCAGTCTGCATCCTGGTATAGAAAAGCTGGTCACTGCTGTTCTGCGCCAGTTTTTCGATCACACTGCTGTTATTGTTCCCGGTCAGCTGGCTTAAGTAAGCCTGTGCCCTTGCGGCACCCGATGTCTTGGACGCGCTGCTTTTTGATGTTGTCGTTGTTTTCACTCTGCTGCTCAATGTTTTCTGTTTTGCAAGCCGTGCTGTTCTGGCTCTATTGATCGATGCGTAAATCTTGTTTGGAATTTTCATACTCATTCTCTCCCATCTTTTTGCTTATTTTTAACAGGCGCGCAAATAGTCCGCATACGCAGATGCAAATTCATTATACTTTTGCTTCGCCATTAAAATGCTCTCCCCGTTCTTTAACAGAATACTTCCTGACTCATAACTTTTCACTGCTGCGAAATTAACAAAATATCCTCTGTGGCAGCGAAAAAAATGACTTCCCAGCACCTCCTCCAACTCATTCATTTTGGCATAGTAGGTGATTTCACGGTTTTTCATATGAAGCACCACTTTTCTGCCCAGATTTTCAATGTACCAGATCTTATCCTTTGGAATATGATAATAGCTGCGCTCCACACGCACGATCAAAGGCTCTTTGTCTTTTCTGTCCTTTGTCTTCGTAATGGCGCGATGCAGCACCTCCTTGGTCTTTTCTTCTTCTAAGGGCTTTAGCAGGTAATAAAACGCTTCGACATCAAACACGTCGAACACATCATCTTTGCTCTCACTCATAAAGATGACTCTGGTTCCCCACTCTTTCCCCATATGTTCTGCAATCTTTAAACTTTCTTCTTTCTGCCCGTCCATTGCCAGAAAAAGGATGTCAAAATGCTTTTCTGTTTCCAGTAATTCTTCCGCTTTCGTAAAAAAAGCAATCCGGCTGCAGGAGGCACATTCCTCTTTCACCCACGTCTGCAGACGATCGCGTACTGCGTCCTGTGCCTCGCAAACTGCTATCTCAAACACTCAATTTCCTCCCCATTCGCAGAAAAATGGCGTCAGTTTTCCCGTATCTCTGTTCCTTGAAATCTGACGCCATCCTTAGCTTTTTTATTCCTTTTACCTTGTATATCGGCAATTTTTGTGGATATTTCATTTTTTGTAACGAAATGACATTTTTGTGTCACAAATCTTACAATTCGTGCTTGACATTTCTTTTGTACCATTGTATTATTCAATTAATACAAAATGAATTGAGGTGATGATATGCCATGGAATCTTAATTCCGACCGACCGATTTTCCTGCAGATTGTAGAGCGCATACAGACCGACATTATATCAGGGAAATACAAACCGGGAGACAAACTCCCTTCTGTTCGTGATCTTGCCAGCGAAGCTTCTGTCAATCCAAACACGATGCAAAAGGCTTTTTCCGAACTCGAACGAACCGGACTTGTTTACACCCAGCGGACGGCTGGACGTTTTATTACGGAGGACACTGAATTGATTGATGAATTAAAAAAGGATTTTGCAAAAGAAAAAATTACAGAATTTATCGATTTGATGCAAAAACTCGGTTTTTCAAAGGAAGAGATCCTTGCTTTGATCCAGAACACCATTTGAAAGGGGAACAGTTATGAACACGTTAATTGAAGCGAAAGACCTGACCAAAAACTATGGCAGGAAAACGGCTGTCGACCACATCAGCTTTTCCATAGAAGGCGGTCATATCATCGGACTTTTAGGCCCGAACGGAAGTGGAAAGACCACATTGATCAAGATGTTAAACGGTCTGTTAGCCCCCACCTCCGGGACACTTTATTATAAGGGAAATCCGATCGGCGTAGAGAGCAAAAAACACATTTCCTATCTGCCTGACCACACCTACCTGAACATGAACCAGCGGGTTTCCGACGTCATTTCCTATTTTAAGGACTTCTTTGAAGACTTTGATGAGAACCGTGCTTATGATATGTTAGAAAAATTGCAGATCAATCCTTCCGACCGTCTTAAGACGATGTCAAAGGGTACCAAAGAAAAGGTACAGCTCATTTTAGTCATGAGCCGCCGCGCTGATCTCTATATCTTAGATGAGCCGATCGCCGGTGTTGATCCTGCTGCCAGAGATTATATCTTAGATATCATTCTCTCAAACTATGACCCGGATGCTTCGATTTTGATCTCGACCCATCTGATCGCAGATATCGAAAACATCTTAGATGAAGTCATCTTTATCAAAAACGGACAGATCTGTCTTTCTTCCTCCGTGGATGATATCCGGGAAAAAGAAGGAAAATCCATTGACGCACTGTTTCGGGAGGTATTCAAATGTTAGGAAAATTAATCAGACACGAATTTAAAGACACCGCAAAACTGATGCTGTTGATCTATGCACTGTTTGCAGTGATCACATTATTTGGCTCAATCGTACTCGCTGCAAATGCAGATACATACTGGCTATCCACCGCTTCTGAAGTTTTATTGGTTGTTACGATGATTTTTTATGGACTTTCCATTTTTGCACTGTTTATCGTTACTTATGTCTACATCTGCGTTCATTTTTATAAGACCATGTTTTCCAGTCAGGGTTATCTGACCCATACACTGCCGATAAAGACAACGACTATATTCCATGTGAAACTCGGTGTTTCACTGGTCTGGCTGATCTGCTCAATGGCACTTTTGATCCTGTCCCTCTTCCTGCTCGCCATAGCTGGTACCCAAGGAACTATTTTTCATGTTGATCCGGCTGTCTGGACAGATATGGTAACAGATTTCGAAGCAGATACGGGCTTTTCATTCCGCACCTTCTTTGGAATCCTTCCGGTTTCCATTTTACTGTCGTGCCTTGTCTTTATCTTAATGGTATACACCAGTTCATGCATTGGACAGCTCTTCTCCAAAAACAAAGTAGCTGCTTCCGTGATCGCCGGTGTTATCCTGTATTTTGTAGAACAGATTGTATCCTCTGTTCTTATGGTAATCTCTAACGCCAACTTCTGGTTGACCGGGATCTTTGATGACACAAGCACCACAATGCCACCGGAATTTTTAAATAACACCCTGACCGTTTCTGTGGTCTGGTCACTCTGCTTCTGCGTCGTCTACTATATCGTATGCAGGGTTATCTTACAGAAACATCTGAATCTGGAATAACAATAGAATGCACGCTCCGCGAACATTCTATTGTCAAGAATACAAGAAACTCCTCAGAAATCATATGATCTCTGAGGAGTTTCTTTTTTGCTCTATTTTCTTCACGCTGACAGAAGATC
>JBNMKU010000096.1:0-7367 GCA_050874505.1 Roseburia sp.
CAGGTTTTTTTCGGCAGAAACGGATGAGAAGAACAGCAGCCACAGCTATGGCGCGGAAAAAGTGGTAAAAAAAGCAACACCGACAGCCGATGGCAAAAAGGTAAGTACCTGCAGCAAATGCGGAAAAACACGCACGACGAAAATTTATAAAGCATCCCGCACAACCCTGAAAAAGGAAAGCGTGGTCAGCAACGGAAGCGTGCAGAAGCCATCCGTTGTTGTAAAAGACAGCAAAGGAAAGACGATCACAACCGGCAATTATACAGTGTCCTGCAAGGGAACACCGAAAAAGAGCGGCATGTATCAGGTTACGATAAAGTTCAAGGGAAATTACAGCGGAACCAAAAAGCTGACCTATACGATCTGTCCGAAGAAAGTGGAAGTAACGGGTGTAAAGCCAATCCGGAAAGGTGTTACCATTACCTGTAAAAGAGGAGAGGACATAAGCGGATATGAAATCTGCTACAGCCTGTCCAAAGATTTCAAAGAGAAAAATTCCAAAACCATCACGGTAAAGGGAGCAAAACAGGCGAAGAACAGGATCACCGGTCTGAAAGGAAAAACGACTTATTATGTGAGGGTGAGAGCTTATAAGAACGTTACTTATAATGGAAAGAAACAGATGGTCTATTCTTCCTGGTCAGAGCGAAAGAAAGGAAAAACATTATAATTACAGAAAGAAAAAGTTCCGGAAAAGTGAGAAACACGGATCCGGAACTTTTTTTGTGCGGTAAAAAAATGTTGACGAAACGATGTGGTTATGCTATATTGGATTAGCGATGGAAGTAGGTCTTTTTTTTATGCCTTTTTTTAAGGAACTGTCGCTGTCCCTTAAAAGTGCGCGTAAAAGCGCGAAATAAGGTATAGAAAAGCACAAAGAATTTTAATGGAGGTGGAAGTTGTGCGCACAAAAATAACATTGGCATGTACAGAGTGTAAAAATCGTAATTACAATCTGACAAAAGACAAAAAAGCTCATCCAGACAGAATGGAAACCAAAAAGTACTGCAGATTTTGTAAGACACACACATTACACAAGGAAACCAAATAGGCAAACGCTAGTGGCAAAGGAGTGAGAATATGGGAGAAACCGAAAAGTTGGACAAAGCTCCAAAGCAAAGCTGGTTTACCGGTCTTTCGGCTGAATTCAAGAAAATCATTTGGCCGGATAAACAATCACTTGTAAGACAGACCACAGCAGTTGTTGCGGTATCCGTTGTAGTGGGTCTTATCATCGCACTGCTGGATTTCATCATTCAGTATGGTGTCGATTTCCTTGTTGGTTTAAGTTTTTAATGGAGGCAAAGTGATTTATGGCAGAGGCACACTGGTATGTTGTTCATACCTACTCAGGATATGAGAATAAGGTAAAAGCGAACATTGATAAGACGATTGAGAACCGTCATCTGGAAGACCAGATATTAGAGGTTCGTGTTCCGATGCAGGACGTTGTCGAAATGAAAAATGGCGCGAAAAAGTCCGTATCAAAGAAAATGTTTCCGGGATATGTACTGATCAATATGATTATGAACGACGACACATGGTATGTGGTTCGAAATACCCGTGGTGTCACCGGATTTGTTGGTCCGGGAAGTAAGCCGGTACCACTTACTGATATGGAAATGAAACCGCTCGGAATCAAAGCGGAAAACATTGAGGTAGACTTTGAAGAGGGAGATACCGTTGTGGTAACCGGTGGTGTCTGGAAAGATACGATCGGTGTGATCCAGGCGATGAACCATGGAAAACAGAGCGTAACCATCAATGTGGAGCTGTTCGGTCGCGAAACACCGGTAGAAATAAGTTTCGCAGATGTAAAACTTAGTAACTAAGTAGGACTTGAAATACAAGTTCGAAAATGAATGAAGGAGGCAATTCCAATGGCAAAGAAAGTAGAAGGATATATCAAATTGCAGATTCCTGCTGGCAAGGCTACACCTGCTCCTCCAGTTGGACCTGCTCTTGGACAGCATGGTGTAAACATCGTTGAGTTTACAAAACAGTTCAACGCTAGAACAGCTGATCAGGGCGACTTAATCATCCCTGTAGTAATTACAGTATACGCAGACAGAAGCTTCAGCTTCGTTACAAAGACACCACCTGCTCCTGTATTAATCAAAAAAGCCTGCAACATCAAATCTGGTTCTGCTACACCGAACAAGACAAAAGTTGCTACTATTTCCAAAGCAAAATTACAGGAAATCGCAGAATTAAAAATGCCTGACTTAAACGCAGCATCTTTAGAGGCAGCTATGAGCATGATCGCTGGTACTGCAAGAAGTATGGGTGTTACCGTAGAGGAATAATAGTATTGCAGTAAGCTACAATGCTATGGGAGAATGTAAAAACATTCTTCCGGTTGAATTAAAAAAGGAACAGTATAGTGGGAGGGACCTCTCCCGATAATACCACCAGGAGGTTTTATAAATGAAAAGAGGAAAGAAATATCAGAACGCTGTTAAAGAATTTGACAGAAGTGCACAGTACGATGTTGCTGAGGCAATCAGTCTGGTAAAGAAAAATGCAACAGCGAAATTTGATGAGACAGTCGAACTTCATCTCAGAACAGGTTGTGATGGTCGTCATGCAGAGCAGCAGATCCGTGGAGCCGTTGTATTACCACACGGAACCGGTAAAACTGTAAAAGTTTTAGTATTCGCAAAAGGAACAAAATTAGATGAGGCACAGGCAGCAGGCGCTGACTTCGTTGGTGGAGAGGAATTAATTCCAAAGATCCAGAACGAAGGATGGTTTGATTTCGATGTTGTCGTTGCTACACCTGATATGATGGGTGTTGTTGGTCGTTTAGGACGTGTTCTCGGACCAAAAGGCTTAATGCCAAACCCAAAAGCCGGAACAGTAACCATGGATGTTACAAAAGCTGTTAACGATATCAAAGCTGGTAAGATTGAGTACAGACTGGATAAAACCAATATTATCCATGTGCCAGTGGGAAAAGCTTCTTTCACAGAAGAGCAGTTAAGCGACAACTTCCAGACTCTTATGGGTGCTATCAACAAAGCGAAACCTTCAAGCTTAAAAGGACAGTACATCAAGAGCGCAACTCTTGCATCTACAATGGGACCTGGCGTGAAGTTAAACGTAACAAAGATCACTCAGTAGTTCTAAGTCTATTTTAAGTTTGTGACAGAAATTGTTGACAAGCCGAATAGAAAATGATATACTGTATCAGCATTGTTGTGAAAATGACAGTGCTGATACAAATATTGCCGAAGACAGCAGGTGCCGCAAGGCGTAATCGAAGAGCCTGCCGAGGGAACTTATCATAGTAAATATGATTATGCCGACTTCCCTGTCTTTCTGGGAAGTTTTTTTATAGGTCGGGCAATACCTCAAGGTCTTTTATGCAGTAAAAAAATTAAAAGGAGGTACACAATCGTGGCAAAAGTAGAATTAAAACAGCCAATCGTACAGGAAATTTCTGACAACATTAAAGATGCACAGTCTGTAGTAGTAGTAAACTATCGTGGACTTACCGTGGCTGAAGATACTGAGTTACGTAAAGCATTAAGAGAAGCTGGTGTTACTTATAAAGTATATAAGAACACATTAGTAAGACGTGCGGTTGAAGGCACAGATTTCGCAGCTTTACAGGATGTCTTAGAAGGACCGAATGCTTTCGCAATCTCTACAACAGATGCAACAGCTCCGGCAAGAGTTTTAGCTAAATTTGCAAAGAGCGCTCCAGCACTTGAGATCAAAGCTGGTGTCGTAGAAGGAACATTCTACGATGAGGCAGGCATGAAAGCAGTTGCAGCAGTGCCGTCAAGAGAAGAGCTTCTTTCCAAATTACTTGGCAGTATGCAGTCTCCTATCACCAATCTTGCTCGTGTTCTTAATCAGATCGCAGAACAGGGTGGCGCAGCAGACGCAGCAGTAGCAGCTCCGGCTGAGGAAGCAGCTCCTGTAGAAGAAACTCCGGCAGAATAATCTGCACAGACGAGTTAGAAACATTATTTGGTAAAACCAACACAAAATAATTTAAAATGGAGGAAAATAATAATGGCAAAATTAACAACAGCAGAATTTATCGAAGCTATCAAAGAGTTAAGCGTATTAGAGTTAAATGATTTAGTAAAAGCATGTGAAGAAGAGTTTGGTGTATCTGCAGCAGCAGGTGTTGTAGTTGCAGCAGCAGGTGCTGGCGATGGCGCAGCAGCTGAAGAGAAAACAGAGTTCGACGTAGAGTTAACAGAAGTTGGACCAAACAAAGTTAAAGTTATCAAAGTAGTTCGTGAAGCTACAGGCTTAGGCTTAAAAGAAGCTAAAGACTTAGTAGACGGAGCTCCTAAGATCTTAAAAGAAGCAGCAGACAAAGCAACTGCTGATGACATCAAAGCTAAACTTGAAGCTGAAGGTGCAAAAGTAACATTAAAATAATCGCGTAAGCTACAAGCAGCGTGAAAACAAAAAGAGAGCGATTGCGGAAATTTATTTCCGGCAGTTGCTCTCTTTTTGGATTCAAGCGGCGCCAGCCGCGTGCCCCGGGCGAAGCTGGGGACTAGCAGCTTGTGACTTTTGAGAAATTTTGAAAGCGCAACGCGTGTTGAGTCCCCACTTTACAATCCCTTCCCCAATCATTATAATAGAAGTAACAACAGGGAACGGACAGCAAGACCAAAGTGCAATGAAGGGAGTGAGAGTATGAGCAGTATTTCAGCAGTAGGAATGAGCCATTCTTATCAGGATTATGGAAAGTTTGCATCAGGAAAGAAGATACAGAGCGCATCAGATGGCGCAGCCGAGCTTACCATCATAGAAAAAGAAGATGCGCAGATCCGTGGCTATAAGGCAGGCGAGAACAACATCGGTTCGGCGAAAGATATGTTAAACATTGCAGACGGTGCGATGGGCGGCATAACCGACTACTTACAGCGGATCCGGGAATTGGGCGTGCGTGCAGCAAATACGGCAACCGTTACCGATGCGGAACGACAGAGCATGCAAAAGGAGATCGACCAGTTAAAACAGGGGATATCCGATCTGGCAGGCCAGACGACCTATAATACAAAACATCTGCTGGATGGAAGTTATGATAAATTCCAGATCGCAACAGATGGAAACGGAAATGGTATTGATGTCGTAACGACCGATGCGACACTGCAGATGCTTGGCATTGCAGACTTTGATGTGACAAAAGATTTTGACCTGCAGGATATCGATGATGCGTTGGCGAAAGTGAGTGGGGGCAGGAGCAGCATGGGAGCGCAGAGTAATGCACTGGATCATGCGTATAACTACAGCACCAACACAAGATTAAATGTAACTGCATCCAAGAGCCGGCTGGAGGATCTGGATTATCCGGAGGCAATCTCCGAGAAAAAGAAAAAAGAGACATTGCAGGAATATGCGTTGTTTATGCAGAAGAAGAAAACGGAACAGCAGGTAAACAGTATGTTTCGGATGTTTGCATAAGAGAGGAACAAAAGAGCATGTGCTGACGCACATGCTCTTTTTGCTGTAATAACTCCGGAAACGATTTTGGAAAAAGGGCTTGACGTTTTCCGGTGGATTGTGCTATCATATAGGGTGCACTATTGTGGTGCAGTGGACTTATTGCGCTTTTTTGACAGAAACATATGTGCGAAAAAGCCGGAGCGTAGGGAAACAAGGGCTTTTTAGAGATGGCGCAAGTAAGTTTCAATCAATGCAAACAGTGGGTCCTACCCTTATGTTAATAAAAACGAGAGGTGAAACGTCAATGGAGAAAAACAGAATACGACCAGTCAAAGCCGGAAAAGGCATGCGTATGAGTTACTCAAGACAGAAAGAGGTATTGGAAATGCCGAATCTGATAGAGGTCCAGAAAGACTCTTATCAGTGGTTCTTAAAAGAGGGCTTAAAAGAAGTTTTCGATGATATCTCTCCGATCGCTGACTACAGTGGTCACTTGAGCCTGGATTTTGTTGATTTTACATTATGCGAAAATGATGTGAAATATACAATCCCGGAATGCAAAGAAAGAGATGCAACTTATGCCGCACCTTTAAAAGTAAAGGTCAGACTTCACAACAAGGAAACAGATGAGATCAATGAACATGAGATTTTCATGGGAGATCTCCCTTTGATGACCGAAACAGGTACTTTCGTGATCAACGGAGCAGAGCGTGTTATCGTCAGCCAGTTGGTACGTTCTCCGGGTATCTATTACGGAATCGCTCACGATAAAGTGGGTAAAAAACTGTATTCTTGTACTGTAATTCCAAACCGTGGTGCCTGGTTAGAGTACGAAACAGACTCCAATGACGTTTTCTATGTTCGTGTAGATAGAACCAGAAAAGTGCCGATCACCGTATTGATCCGTGCACTTGGTGTTGGCTCAAATCAGGAGATCATCGATCTGTTCGGTGAGGAACCAAAGATTTTAGCCAGCTTTGGAAAAGATGTAGCAACCAATTACGAGGAAGGTCTGCTTGAGTTATACAAAAAGATCAGACCAGGTGAGCCTCTTACCGTAGAAAGCGCAGAGAGCCTGATCAATGCAATGTTCTTCGACCCGAGAAGATACGATCTGGCAAAAGTTGGACGTTATAAGTTCAATAAGAAATTAATGCTGAAAAACCGTATCAACGGACATGTTCTGGCAGAGGACGTTGTAGATGTATCAACAGGAGAGATCATCGCAGAGGCAGGAACAGAGGTAACACGTTCCCTTGCAGATGATATCCAGAATGCAGCTGTTCCATATGTATGGATCCAGACAGAAACCAGAAATGTCAAAGTATTATCATCCATGATGGTAGATTTAAGACATTATGTAGACTGTGATCCGAAGGAACTTGGTGTAACAGAGCTGGTTTACTATCCTGTATTAGCACAGTTAATGGAAGAAAACCAGAATGTGGAGGACTTGAAAGAGGCAATCCGCAAGAACATCCATGATCTGATCCCGAAACATATCACAAAAGATGATATTTTCGCATCGATCAACTACAACATGCACTTAGAGTATGGCATCGGACATGATGATGATATCGATCATCTTGGAAACAGACGTATCCGTGCCGTAGGAGAGCTGTTACAGAACCAGTACCGTATCGGTCTTTCCAGATTAGAGAGAGTTGTCCGTGAGAGAATGACCACACTCGATTTAGAGAATATCTCTCCACAGAGCCTGATCAACATCAAACCGGTAACAGCAGCGGTCAAAGAGTTCTTTGGTTCTTCACAGTTATCACAGTTTATGGATCAGAACAACCCGTTAGGAGAGCTGACACATAAGAGACGTCTTTCCGCATTAGGACCAGGTGGTCTTTCCAGAGACCGTGCCGGATTCGAGGTACGAGACGTTCACTATTCCCACTACGGAAGAATGTGTCCGATCGAGACGCCTGAGGGACCAAACA
>JBNMKU010000097.1:0-7308 GCA_050874505.1 Roseburia sp.
GCAGAAACCGGATGTTACGGTAGTGGATTCAACCGGAGCCAAAATAGAGGCGCAGTATTATACGATCAGTTTTCAAAATAATAAGAATGCAGGAATTGCAACCGTAACCATTCGTTTTTCCGGAAACTATAGTGGCAGCATGGAGCAGAACTTTACCATTGCGCCGAAAGGGACAACGCTGTCTAAGGTTTCCGCAGCGAAAAAAGGATTTACTATAAAATGGAAAAAGCAGGCGACACAGACAAGCGGTTATGAGATCCAGTATGCGACCACAGCGAAGTTTGCCAAAAAAGATACGAAGTCGGTTGTGATCAATAAAAACAAAACGACCAGCAAAAAGGTAGCAAAATTAAAGGGCGGTAAAAAATACTATGTGCGGATCCGTACTTATAAGAATGTAAAAGTACAGGGAAAAACCGTAAAAGTGTATTCCGCATGGTCAAAAACAAAGACGGTGACAACGAAAAAATAAAAGCTAATGCTGTTTACGGCTTAAGATGAAAAGCGCGGACAGCGCAACAAAGATCTGGCTGACCAGGATCCCGACCAGATAACTCCTTATGCCATACATGGGGATGGCGATCAGGACAAAGAAGATACGGATGGCGCAGGAAAACAGGTTCAGACAAAAGGTAATGCCCGGATGTCCAAGGCCGTGCAGGATACTGCTTAAGGTCGAACTTAAGTAGAGAAAAGGGCAGATCCAGCCGAGGATGACGATAAAAGTCCCGGCGAGCGCGTTTGCAAACAGGAAATTTCCAAGGAAACGTCCTAAAATGACAAAGCCTGCCGTGCATAAAAAGCCAAGAAACAGGCAGGAAAACACTGTTTTTTTGATTGTCCGCTGGATCAGACGCTCATTTCCTGCCGCCTTTGCCTCTGAGATCGTGGGGAGCAAAAGGACGGAGATCGAGTTCGTGATCACGGATGGAAACATGATGATCGCCATGGACATACCGGTAAGGATGCCATAAACACTGAGAGCTTCCGAGTTGGTATAACCAAAGAGCTTTAAGCGGTTTGGAATCATGATGTTTTCGAATGTTGCAAACAAATTTAACGTAAGACGGTTGGCAGTCAGTGGAAGTGCCATTGTAAAGAGGTTTTTGGAAAACGGGATCAGGTGCTTCATTTGTTCCGAAATCCCATGAAAACTGCCAAACGTGCTGACCGAGACGAGTGTGCTGGCACATTCGCCGATGACAACACCCCATATCGTCATGGTAAGGGTCAGAGTTTCCCCCTTACTTTGCGCAATAAAATACATCAAATAGACACTGCCTACCCGGGCGATCTGTTCAGTAAACTGACAGAGCGACGGGATGGCAGTTTTTTTTAACCCATAATAATAGCCGTTGATACACGCGTGGATGCAGCACGGAACAAAGGAGAAGGAAAGCACCTGAAGCAGCGGGATGCAGCGGGGATCGCCCAGCCAGGCATGGGAGAGAAAAGCGGCATTTTGATGGATAAAAAGTCCGGTCAGTGTGGACAAAATAAGAGACAGAAAAAGACCGATGGCGAGATACAGATTGGCACCGGCAGGATTTTTTTGTCCCATTTCAGCCGAAACATATTTGGAGATCGAGGTCTGGATACCGGCAGCCGTGATCGCAAAACCAAGAGCGGTAACCGGGGCAATGAGCTGATAAATTCCAAGTGCTTCTGCACCAATGGTCCGTGAGAGGAATATCCTATAGAAGAAACCTATAATTCGTGTAAGAACTCCGGCTACGGTCAGTAGCAAGGTTCCGGTGATAAAGATGTGTTTGGTAGAAGACTGATTCAATGGTAACCTCCGAAGCCTTCCGGGAAACCGGCGTATTCTCATAGTTCAATATATGAAGGAAGTGGAGAGAAAATGAGTAGAGATCGATCTGATAGAGACAGAATTTATCTTGACAATGCGGCAACCACTCAGATGTCAGAGGGTGTAAAAAAAGCGAAGGAGCCATATCTGGAAAAGAATTTTGGAAATGCTTCGACGGTATATTCCTATGGGGAGGAAGCAAAAAAGGGGCTTGTGCATGCAAGGCAGAGCATAGCGCGCAGCCTTGGGGCAAAACCGTCCGAGATCTATTTTACTTCCGGTGGATCTGAATCGGACAACTGGGCGATCAAATGTGTGGCGGGAGAATATAAACAGAAGGGAAAGCATATCATCACAAGCCGGATCGAACATCATGCGGTATTAAATTCCTGTCAGTATCTGGAGGAACTGGGATATGAGGTGACTTATCTTAGAGTCGATGAAAAGGGAATGGTATCGCCGGAAGAGGTGCGTGAGGCGATCCGCCCGGATACCAGCCTGATCAGCATTATGTTTGGAAATAACGAGGTCGGCACCATCCAGCCGATCATGCAGATCGGAGAAATTGCAAGAGAGCAGGGAGTCTTATTTCATACCGATGCAGTGCAGGCGTATGCACAGATCCCCATTGATGTAAGAAAATATCCGATCGACCTTTTGAGTGCGAGTGCGCATAAATTTCATGGACCCAAGGGAGTTGGTTTTTTATTTATAAAGGATGGAGTCAGCCTGTCGTCCTTTATCCACGGAGGCAGTCAGGAGAGCGGAAAGCGTGCCGGAACCGAAAATGTGGCGGGAATCGTAGGAATGGGAAGAGCATCCGAACTGGCATTTATGGATATGAGAAGCCGGATCCAGCGGGAGACGATGCTCCGAAATTATCTGCTGGAAAAAGTGATCCATGAGATTCCGGAAGTGTGCATCAATGGACACCGCAGCAAGCGTCTGCCGGGAAATGCAAGCTTTAGCTTCCGCGGCGTGGATGGGGCTTCGCTTGTGATCCTGCTCGATGAAGACGGCATCTGTGCTTCCGGCGGTTCTGCCTGCAATACCGGAGAAGAGCGGGTCTCCTATGTGATCCGCGAACTTGGCGTCCCGGAGGAATATGCACCCGGCACCATCCGTATGAGTCTGTGCGGCACCACAAAAAGAGAGGACATCGATCGCGCAGTGGAATCTTTAAAGAAAAATGTAAAACTATTGCGGGAATAACAAAATATACCATCAAAAAGGGAACACCTCCATCGGAGCTGTTCCCTTTTCCATACCCTTTTTACGGTATGATCTTTATTCTAGTTATCTCCCTCATCATCTGCTGACATGGAATATACCTGACGTTTTCTTGCCATTTCATCATTTTCCAGGTATTCATCATAGCTGGAAACTTTGTCGATGAAAGTGCCATCCGGTAAAAATTCGATGATACGGTTGGCTGTGGTCTGTACGACCTGATGGTCACGGGATGCAAATAATACAACACCCGGGAATTTGATCAGACCGTTGTTTAAAGCGGTGATGGATTCCATATCCAGATGGTCCGTCGGCTCATCTAAGATCAGAACATTGCTTGCCATGATCATCATACGGGAGAGCAGGACACGCACTTTCTCACCACCGGAGAGGACACGCATCTTTTTGGTGCCATCTTCGCCGGCAAAAAGCATACGGCCGAGGAAACCACGCACATAAGTCGCATCCTTGATCTCAGAATACTGGGTCAGCCAGTCAACAATGAGCAGGTCATTGTCAAAGATCTCAGTGTTGTCTTTCGGGAAATAAGACTGGCTTGTGGTAACCCCCCATTTATAAGAACCGGCATCCGGCTCCATTTCGCCTGCGAGGATTTTGAATAAAGTGGTTTTTGCAAGCTCGTTTCCACCAACAAATGCGATCTTGTCATCGTGTCCGACGATGAAAGAAACGTTATCCAGTACCTTGACACCGTCGATGGTCTTTGTGATCCCTTCTACGGTCAGAACTTCGTTTCCAATCTCACGGCTTGGACGGAAGTCGATGTAAGGATATTTACGGCTGGAAGGACGGATCTCATCTAACTGGATCTTCTCTAACGCACGTTTTCTGGAAGTCGCCTGTTTGGATTTGGAAGCGTTTGCAGAGAAACGGGAGATAAATTCCTGTAACTCCTTGATCTTTTCTTCTTTTTTCTTGTTGGCTTCTTTCATCTGTTTTACAAGAAGCTGGCTGGACTCATACCAGAAATCATAGTTTCCGGCATAGAGCTGGATCTTACCGTAATCGATATCTGCGATGTTGGTGCAGACTTTATTTAAGAAGTAACGGTCATGGGAGACCACGATGACCGTGTTGTCAAAGTTGATCAGGAACTCCTCTAACCAGTTGATCGCATCTAAGTCCAGATGGTTGGTCGGCTCGTCTAAGAGCAGGATGTCAGGGTTACCGAAAAGAGCCTGTGCAAGAAGGACTTTGACCTTTAAGGCACTTGGCATATCTGCCATCTGTGTGTAATGCTCCTCGGTAGGGATGCCAAGACCGTTTAAAAGAGTAGCGGCATCGGACTCTGCATTCCAGCCGTCCATATCGGCAAACTCAGCTTCCAGTTCACTGGCACGGATACCGTCTTTGTCAGAAAAGTCCTCTTTCATGTAGATGGCATCTTTTTCTTTCATGATATCATAGAGCCGTTTGTTTCCCATGATAACAGTGTCAAGGACGGTAAATTCATCGTATTTGAAGTGATCCTGCTGTAAGAAAGAAAGTCTCTGACCCGGAGTGATGGAGATATCTCCATTGGTCGGCTCAAGCTGTCCGGATAAGATCTTTAAAAAGGTAGATTTTCCGGCACCGTTCGCACCGATCAGACCGTAGCAGTTTCCTTCGGTAAATTTGATATTGACATCTTCAAAGAGAGCCTTTTTACCGATTCGTAAAGTGACGTTATTTGCTTGTATCATTGTAATACCTCTATTTTCCTATATTTTCAAGTTAGACATACATGTTTTATTATACATAAAAGTCTTTATTTTTCAAGAAAAACAGTTCCAAACTGCATTTTAACTTGGAATCTGGGCAAAATTTGTTATAATAGTACTATTGAACGATTTTTTCTCGAAGACGATAATGTCAAGAGTAAAGCAGATGAAGGGGAGAGCGAAGTAGATGATATCGGAAGCATTTGATTTGAATGTCAATGGAGTATCTTTTGGAGTATGCTGTTACCGGATTGAACAGGATAGGGATACACAGCAGAAAAAGTATACATTTGTGGATGCAAATCAGGCTTTTTTTACCTGCACAGGATATGAACGTGAATTTTTTGAACAGCAGGATGCGGTATTGGAGCAGATATTGGCAGGAAATGAACAGGGGGAGTTTCGCAGGCAGATCGTACTTGCAGAACAATATCCGGGAGTTCCCTATGGCAATATTGGAGAGATCATCATGCAGGATGGCACACGCAAACATCTGAAATGGAATGTGCGCTGCGTTAAAAAAGTGGATGGAACGTGTGACTTGCTGTTTTCCTGCACCAGTGTGAATTTGTTAATAAAAACACAACGCGAGCTGCTGGACAGACTGAATAAAGAGAAAAGCGAACACCAGCGGGTTGTGGATCTGATCAAGGAGCTGCCATTTGGCGTTGCAGTTGTGCGTGGCAATGAGGGATATCAGTTTGAGGTGGCAAACGAAACATTTTTAAAAATGACCGGCTGTGATGAGAACAGTGTTACAACCGGACAGGCATATCTGGCATCTTATATTTATAAGGAAGATTTTTGTGTGCTGGAAGATGCGATCGAGTGCTGCAGACTGCACAAGAGTGCAGAAGAATTTGAACTCAGGATGCAGACTGCAGATGGAGAACTGCGTTGGGAATTATTGCAGTGTCAGTTATATTACTACAAAGATGCAATTCCTTATTATATGATTGCCAGCTGGGACATCCATGAGCGCAAGGAATTAGAGGACGAATTAAAGCTGTTGGAAGAACAGTATCGGATGCTAGAAGAAGTGACGGATGAATTCCCGTTTGAATATGATGTGGAACAGCAGCATTTCAGAATCCCGCATAAATATCGTAAGATTGGAAAAATCAAGGATGACAGACAGATCTATATGAGCATGGAGCAGATGCTTTCAGATATCTGTCCGGAGGATCGCAGTGCATTTGAACAGATGTTACAGATGGCGACAGAGGAAGAGAGAACTGGAACGATCGATTATCGCATGAATGTTTCGCCGGAGGGAGAAGAGGTGGCTTATAACTGGTATCGGACGGTATATCGAAGCATACCGGGACCACACAAGGATATCATCCGTGTGATCGGAAGAAGTTACGATATCAGTTCTGACCGCAGGATCCAGGAGAAATTATCAGAGGAGATGCGGTTAGATCCTTTGACCAGACTTTTAAATAAAGTAGCGGCAGGGGAAGAGGTAAAGAAATTTATTTCAGGAAAACCGGGAGGAACACAGGTGTTGTTCCTGATCGATATTGATAATTTTAAGCGCGTCAATGATACCTTTGGGCATACCGTTGGGGATACCGTGATCTCGGATATCGCACAGTGGATCAGGGAGAATTTTTCTGAAAAAGATATTGTCGGCAGAGTGGGCGGTGATGAGTTCCTTGTGTTTATGAAGGATACGACATTGGATGCGGCTGTGCAAAAGGCAAAAGCATTGTGTGACGGAAGTGGAAAACAACTGATCGGCGATGATGCGGTTGTCAATGTGACCTTAAGTGTTGGCGTGTCAGTTTATGGCGTAGATGGAGAGGATTACAGCAGCCTGTTTCAGATGGCAGACCGCGCTATGTACCATATCAAGCGCAATGGGAAAAACAGTTATTCACTTGCACAGGATGAGATGAACAAGGGGGATGACGGCAGCCGCGGGGAAAAACAGGTTGATTCTGCATTTGAGAGGAATCTGGATGTTGACAAGGACTTTATGAATGTGGCATTCCGTCTGCTGTCACATGCAAGGGACATGAACGGCTCCTTAAATGTCCTTTTGGAGCAGATCGGAAAGAAATATCATCTGGATATGGTCTCGGTATTTGAATATGATGACCATTCGTTAGACATGGTGCTGACGAATTACTGGAGTAATTTTGGACAGGTATACGAAAAAAGCATACTGCCAAGAAGTATTGCTGCATTTGAACAGGCAGGACCGGAAGAATTTGTCCTTGTGGAGGACACGGCAGAAGGACAGCCGATACTTTTATATGAAAACTGGAACACAGGAGATGACCGCATTAAAAGCCTTGCAGGGATTAAATTCGAATATGGAAGCGGGCATACCGGATGTCTGTTTTTAGGTGTAAAAGACCCGAAACGTGTATTTGGCGAGGCGGAACGTATGACACACTGCGAGTTGAGCAGAGTCGTATCGGTCTTTGTGACACTGCGCAATAAATTAAGTGACGATCAGAAGGAAATCTGGCATTTACAAAGCAGAGACCGCCTGACCGGGTTATATAATCTGGAGACTTTCCGTAAAAAGGTGGAAGA
>JBNMKU010000098.1:0-7236 GCA_050874505.1 Roseburia sp.
CTATCATGCAGTTATCTGCCATCAGAAGATCGACCGCCATAAAAGCATCTTTGCGTTCCAGCTCACAGAGATAACCGAGTGTTCCAAGATTGATCCCAATTAGCGGCAGTCTGCTCTTTACCAGTGCCGATGCGGCACGGATCAGGGTTCCATCTCCACCTAATACCAGAACACACTCCGTCTTTTCCGGGATCTCTGACTCCTTTGGGGCAGCCTTATTTGCTTCCTCTCCATTGCTGACAAAGATCAGGGCACTTCCACCTTTCTCTTCGATATAAAGTTTTAGCTTTTTCGTTAATGTAAGCCCCTCATCCTTAAAGGAGTTGGTGATCAGTAAAAAATGTTTCATGCCTATTTATCCAATTCGCCGTGTGCTGCCTCAACCACTGCCTTAACATCTATCTCGGATGCACTGCCTGTTTCGGCTTTTTTAATATATACCAGATACTCGATATTTCCCTCCGGTCCCTTGATCGGAGAATATTCCAGATTTAATACCACAAAGCCAATGGATACTGCATAATCGATGACCTTGCAGATGACTTCCTCATGGACGGATTTTTCGCGTACCACGCCTTTTTTCCCGACTTTTTCCCTGCCTGCCTCAAACTGCGGTTTGATCAGACAGACCATCTCGCCATCGTCCTGCAGCAGATTGCGTGCCGGTTCAAGTACTTTCGTAAGGGAGATAAACGAAACGTCCACCGATGCAAAATCCAGCCGGTCTGCGATATCTTCCGGTGTGACATAACGGATGTTTGTCTTTTCCATGCAGACAACCCGTTCATCCTGACGCAGTTTCCATGCAAACTGTCCGTATCCGACATCCACCGCATAGACCTTTTTTGCTCCGTTCTGCAGCATACAGTCTGTAAATCCACCGGTGGATGCTCCGATGTCCATACAGATCTTGTCGGTCAGTTCTATGCCAAAATGTGTCATCGCCTTTTCGAGTTTTAACCCTCCACGGCTGACATATTTGAGTGTATTTCCTTTGATCTCTATGTTGGCATTGACATCGAAAGAAGAACCTGCTTTGTCTTCTCTCTGATTTTCTACAAATACATTACCTTCCATGATCATGGCTTTTGCCTTCTCGCGGGAAGGTGCAAGCCCTCTGTTTACCAGTAAAACATCTAATCTCTCTTTCAATCAGTTCTGTTCCTTTCTTCTGCCGGTGCGATCCGGGATAAGATCCCATCTGTCACGGTCTCGCTGTCGATCCCCACTTCTTTGTAGAGGATCGCGACATTTCCATGCTCAATATATTCATCCGGGATTGCAACATTAAAGATGTCGATTTCGGCATGACATTCATTGTAAAATGAAGTGACATGCTCTCCAAAGCCACCATATTTTACATTTTCTTCCATTGTGACGATCAGTCTGTGATTATTCGTGATCTCACGCAGGGTATCCTCATCCAGCGGTTTTACAAATCTGGCATTGATCAGACTACAGGAATGCCCCCTCTCTTTGAGGGAATGTCTGACCTGCTCTGCCACTTTTACCATCGAACCGATCGCAAACAATGCGATCTCACTTTCTCTGTATATCCATTCACTTTTTCCTAATGAAATCGGACTGCGGTATTCGCGCAAACCGTCGTATGCCTCTCCTCTTGGATATCTTACCGCAATCGGGGCAGGAAAATCAACTGCATATTTAATCATATCTGACAATTCCCATTTATTTTTCGGTGCCATGATCGTCATGTTTGGGATATTGGATAAATAAGACAGATCAAATATTCCCTGATGGGTCTCTCCATCACTTCCCACTAATCCGGCACGGTCAATCGCAAAAACGACTGGCAGATTCTGGATGCACACATCATGTAAGATCTGGTCATAGGCACGCTGTAAAAAGGAAGAGTATACCGCAAAGATCGGTTTTAATCCTGCTGCCGCAAGCCCTGCCGCAAAAGTCACCGCATGCTGTTCCGCAATCCCGACATCAAAGAAACGATCCGGGAACATATTATGAAACCGTTTGAGCCCGGTTCCGTCTGTCATTGCCGCGGTGATCGCAACGACCTTATCGTCGCGGTCTCCGAGTTTTCGCATCACGGTTGAAAAAATATCGGTATAGTTTGCCTTTACCCGTGGTGTCTTTGGAAGTCCTGTCTCAATGTCAAACGGTTCGGTTCCGTGAAACCTCGCCGGATGCCGCTCCGCTGGCAGATAACCTGCACCTTTATGTGTCAGCACATGGATCAGTACCGGTCCATCCACATGGGATGCCTCCCGCATCAGCCTTGTAATGCCTTTGATATCGCTTCCATCGACCGGGCCAAGATAGATGATCCCCATCTCTTCAAACAACATTCCCGGAATAAAAAGCTGTTTTATCCCGCTTTTCGTCCTGCGGATCTTCTCTACGACCTTATCTCCGTATACCGGGATCTTATTCAGGGAATTCATGACTCCTAATTTGAGGTCCCGATACGCATCCGCCGTCCGAAAACCGGAAAGGTAAGTCGACAGTCCTCCCACATTTTCTGAAATCGACATATTGTTATCGTTTAATATAATGATAAAATTTGACTTTAACTGTGCCGCATTGTTCAGTGCTTCAAATGCCATACCGCCGGTCAGTGCACCATCTCCGATGACAGAAACCACTTTATAGTCCTCTCCTGTGATCTCTCTTGCACTGGCAAGTCCAAGTCCCGCCGATATGGAAGTCGAGCTGTGTCCTGTCTCAAAACAGTCACACGGGCTTTCCTTTCTCTTTGGAAAACCGCTCATTCCTCCATATTTGCGCAGCTCATCAAAGCCGTCTTTACGTCCGGTTAAGATTTTGTGCGTGTATGACTGATGTCCCACATCCCAGATCAGCTTGTCTTTTGGAAGATCCAGCGATAAATGAAGTGCCATCGTCAGTTCCACAACACCCAGATTGGATGCAAGATGTCCACCGGTTACCGATATCTTTTCTATTAAAAATTCACGGATCTCCGATGCAAGAATTTTCAGTTCTTCGTCTGACAGCTCCTTGATGTCATTTTCTTTTTTTATCTTATCTAATACCATACAGAGTACCTCTGTTTCCTCGATTGATTTTTACTTATCCCGCGCGATCAGATACGAAAGCAGCTCTGTTAAAAATTCATTTTTTCCGCTGAGGCTTTCCACCAGTTTGATTGCTTCAGTTGACAATGCTTTCACATCATCCTTCGCCTTTTCGATGCCCTCATAGGTAACATAGGTCACCTTATGATTCTTCTCATCGCTTCCAATCGGTTTTCCCAATACTTCCATCATACTTGTCACATCCAGGATGTCATCCTGTATCTGAAATGCAAGACCGACTTTTCCTGCCGCCAGCTCAATGATCTTTTGTTCTTCCTCCGTGGCACCTGCCAGAACAGCCCCGATGAGCATGGAACTCTCGATCAGTGCACTTGTCTTTAACCGGTATATAAAGTCCAGCTTGTCCTTGGTCATATCTGTCGTATTTTCCGATTCGACATCTACCACCTGACCGCCGACCATGCCATAAATACCTGCTTTTTTTGCCAGGATCTGCATTGCTCTTCCGATTGCCGGATTGGCAGGATCCAGATCAAATGCCTGCGTTGCTGTCTCAAATGCCAGATTCAAAAGTGCGTCGCCTGCCAAAATCCCCATTGCCTCACCATAGACTTTCCAGGTCGTCTCCTTGCCACGGCGGTATTCGTCGTTGTCCATTGCAGGCAGATCATCGTGTACCAGAGAGTACGTGTGGATCATTTCGATCGCAGCCATAAACGGCTCAATCACGCGTTCCTTTCCACCGAACAGCCGGTAAGCCTCCTGCATGAGCATTGGTCTTAAGCGTTTTCCCCCTGCCAGCACACTATAATTTACTGCTTTTAAAATCGTCTGCTGATAGCCCTCTTCTTTTGGCAGATAACCACCTACGATATGTTCGATCTGTTCTATTTTCTTCTGATATTCTGCCTGAAACTCCATACAAATACTTCCTCCACACTCTGTTTAGAACTCTTCCAGTTCACCTTCCTGATTTAATACCTGCATCTTCTTTTCAACTTCATCCAGCATCTGATTGCATTCTTTTAAGGTCTGTACGCCATTCTGATACAATGCGAATGAGTCTTCGAGTGCAATCTCGGGCTGTTCCATTTTTGCTATGATCTCTTCTATCTTAGAAAAATTATCTTCTAACGTTACTGTCTTTTTCATTGTTTCCTTCCTCACAGTGCACTTCCGTCACCTCTGCCTGAAGCGTTCCATGCAAAAGATGAATGGACAGCTTCTCTCCTACCGCAGTCTGTGCCGCATCCGTCACCGCCACGCCATTCTGATCTGCCACATAGGAATATCCCTGACTCAGTTTCTTAGTCGGAGACAATCCATCCAGCTGCCCCGCAAGCAGTGCCAGCTTATGACGCCGCATCAAAATCTGCTGCTCCATCATGCCTTTTAATTTTTCCTCCAGATCCACTGCATAATTACGGTTTTCGCGCAATTTTGCTGCCGGACTGACCAGTTTCAAACGAGCCTTATAATTTGCCACCCTCATCTGTGTCTCATTTTTTTTTGCATTCATCAGGGTATCCAGCCGGTTCTGCCAGATGCGAATCTGCTCTTTTGCCGCATGATGATCAAATACCGCCAGCTCCGCTGCTGCGGATGGAGTCGGTGCCCGAAGATCTGCCACATAATCTGCGATCGTTGTATCGGTTTCATGTCCCACCGCCGAAATGATCGGGGTCTGACATTCGAAAATGGCGCGCGCCACTTCCTCTTCGTTAAATGCCCACAGATCTTCCATCGAGCCACCGCCTCTGCCGACGATGATCACATCCACTCCATAGGAATCAAGTGCACGGATCCCATTGATGATACTCGGCACTGCGCCCTCACCCTGCACTAACGCAGGATATAAAATAAGCTGCACATAAGGGTTTCTCCTTGCAGAGATATTGCGGATATCCTGTATCGCTGCTCCGGTAGGTGCGGTTACCACCCCGACCGTCCTCGCATACTTTGGAATGGCCTGTTTATATTCTTCTGCAAACATGCCCATCTCTTCTAATTCCCGTTTTATCGCTTCGTATCTCTGATAGAGATTTCCCGTACCATCCAGCACGATCTCTTTTGCATAGAGCTGATATTTTCCATCTCTTTCGTATACTTCTACCGAGCCGGTCACGACTACATCATCGCCAACCTGCATCGGAAAGGAAAGTCCCTTGCGGTTTCCGGCAAACATGACTGCCTGGATCACTCCGGTCTTGTCCTTTAACGTAAAATAAATGTGCCCGGAATCGTGATATTTACAGTTGGAAACCTCTCCGCGGATGCTGATATACGGCAGCATGAAATCCTGTGCAAACATATTTTTGATATATGTATTGACCTGCCCTACGGAATATATATTTTTTTTCATACTAATTTTGCCAGAATACCATTGACAAACGCCGGTGAATCATCCGTACCATATTTTTTGGCAAGTTCTACTGCTTCGTTGATCGCTACCTTGACCGGTATGTCTTCGTATTTCATCTCATAGACTGCAAGACGGATCAAAGTAAGGTCTACTTTGCCCATTCGTCCTGTCTTCCATCCCTCGGATACTTCATTGACTGATGCATCGATCTCTTCCATATGCCCGATCATGTTGCGGCATTTCTCTGTAATATAAGCGGTATCCTTCTCGCTCCATGTCTCCTCTTCACTTCCGGCGGCTGCGATCTGCTGCAGCATATCCTCCATATCATGAAATTCTACACGGAATAGCATTTTAAATACCTGTTCTCTTTGTTCTCTTCTTGTCATCTCAATCCTTTCTTGGAAAGAAAAAGGATGTCGCAACGACATCCTCTTTTTCTCTTCCAAAAGCATTATTTATTGTTGCCCATGTCCACACTTGCGATACGGATGTTCACAACGGATACTTCCAATCCTGTCATATTTTCAATCGCATTTTTTACTCTGTCCTGCACTTTTGCAGATACCTCAGGAATGGCATAGCCATATGAGATATTCAGTGCAACATCAACTGTTACCTTGTCTTCTGAAACTTCGACCCGAATCCCTTTTGAGAGGTTCTTCATACCGAGCTTGCTTACCAGTTCATTTGTAATGTTGCCAGCCATGGAACCCACACCCTCAACTTCGGTTGCGGCAAGTCCCGCAATGATGGCAACTACTTCATCTGCAATCTTCACTTCTCCTAAATTACCATCCTTTATCTTAAATGATTTTCTGTCCTCACCCATTGCCAAATGCCTCCTAAGTGATATTATGTGACTATTATAACAGACTATTCCCCTTTTGAAAACCAAAAATGTATTAATTTTTATTTTAATTTGCCTATGGTTTCTGTGAAACAGGCTTTCATGTATCACTATAATGATAACGGCAAGCCAATATATACACATTCTCATCATCTATCTTATAGATCAGCCTATCCTTATCATTTACCCGCCTGCTCCAGAAACCTGCCAGATTCCCTGTCAATGGTTCTGGCTTTCCAATTCCTTCATTTCCGTTTCTGCATATATCTTCAATCAGACTGTTTATTTTCTTTAGTGTTTTCCTATCCTCTGTCTGCCAATAAACATAGTCTTTCCAACCATTATCGGTAAAAACTTTATTCATCCGCAGGCACCTCCACCAGCTTATGCATCGAAACATTTCCTTTATCCAACTGTGCTTTGGACTCCATTAACCAGTCATAATTTGCTTTATTCCCCATAACATAAACATTTTCCATAAGGTTGTTGTATGCTTCCTCAGACAGCATAACTACATTCTTATTATTTTTTCGTGTCACAATCATTGTTTCAAAGTCATCTGTAACTTTGTCCATGTATGTTTTCATGTTGTCTCGCAAGGTTGTATAATTTACTGCTAACATAATAACACCCCCCTAATCAGCGTACGGTTTTCTGTACTTTTATTATAATGTACGATTTATTGTACGTCAAGTTGTTATCTTATTTTATGTTGGAAGGAATAAAATATTCCGGGCACATTTATAATATGTCCATATTCTTTCATTGAACATCTGTTCTGTTTATGTTATACTTTTACTGTATAATTGAACAGAAAGCAGGATGTGACTTTCCGATTATTTGATGCCCTCTAGTTTGCAAAGGAGGGGTGCCCTATGAACACGCTTGAAGTTTTAACTTTAGTGTTAGTAATTTTTGCGGCTCTGTCTTACATAGACAATCATAATAATAAAAAGAAATAGCAGCCCTACCCTGAGAGAGTAAGAGGC
>JBNMKU010000099.1:0-7039 GCA_050874505.1 Roseburia sp.
ATCCGGATGAACTGGTCGGCATGCGCAAGTTTTGCAGCCTCATAGATCTGCTCGTCGGTTGCGTCAAGGTTTCCGTAACGGATATTGTCGCGGATCGTTCCGGTAAACAGATGGGTATCCTGCAAAACGATACCGAGCGAACGGCGCAGATCGTCTTTTTTGATTTTTGTGATATTGATGCCGTCGTAGCGGATTTTTCCATCCTGAATATCGTAAAAACGGTTGATCAGGTTGGTGATCGTAGTTTTTCCGGCTCCGGTGGAACCGACAAATGCAAGTTTCTGTCCCGGTTTTGCAAACAGGCTGATATCCTTTAAGATCACTTTATCCGGATTGTAGCCAAATGTGACATCTTCAAAACGCACATCTCCGGTCAGCGGTGTGTAGGAGACACTGCCATCGGCTGAATGCGGATGCTTCCATGCCCACATACCGGTATGCTCTTTGCACTCGGTAATGTTGCCGTCGGCATCGCGCTTTGCATTAACTAAAGTCACGTAACCTTCGTCGGTTTCCGGTTTTTCATCGATCAGTGCAAAGATACGTTCGGCACCGGCAAGCGCCATAACGATGGAGTTGAACTGCTGTGCCACCTGCATAAACGGCTGGGTGAAACTCTTGGTAAACTGCAGATACGATGCCATGACACCGAGGGTGATGCCACCCACACCGGCAACGGAGAGGATACCGCCGAGCACAGCTGTCAGTACAAACTGCAGATTTCCAATGTTTCCGACTACCGGTCCCATCATGTTGGCATATTTGTTTGCCTGGGAGGCGCTGTCAAATAAAGCTTCGTTTAATGCGTCAAACTCGGTCTCGGATTTACGCTCATGGTTAAATACCTTAACGACACGCTGGCCGTTCATGTGTTCTTCCACAAATCCGGTCACATCCGCAAGAGATAACTGCTGGCGGACGAAATATTTTCCACTGTTGCCGCCGATCTTCTGTGTTACAAAAACTAAAATTCCGATAACAACAATTACAAACAGTGTCAGAAGCGGGCTTAAAAGAAGCATGGAAATAAAGGTGACGATGATGGTAAAAAACGACATCAGCGCCTGCGGGATCGCCTGGCTGATCATCTGGCGCAGAGTATCGGTATCGTTGGTGTACAGACTCATGATAGATCCGTTTGTATTCTGGTCAAAATAGCGGATCGGCAGTGTCTGCATGTGTTCAAACATATCGTCACGCACGCGCTTTAATACGCCCTGGCCGATGTAAACCATCATGCGGGTGTAGATAAACGTTGCGGCAACACCGACGATGAAAATACAGCCGAGCACGGCAAGTGCACGGTAAAATTCTGTGTAGTTCGGGCTTTTTTGTCCGATGAGCGGAAGAATAAAGTCATCGAGCATATATTTCAGTGAAAGAGACACTGCGATCGAAGCCACGGCACTGAGAAAAATACATACAAATACAAGAATAAAGCGGGCTTTGTAAGTTTCCGTAACATATTTCAACAGACGTTTTGCTGTTGCAATATCGTTTTTGGAAAGCTTTGGCTTTTGGTTTTTATTCATCGTCTTCCCCTCCTTTGACCTGTGATTCATACACTTCGCGGTAAATGTCATTTGTCTGTAACAGTTCTTCGGATGTACCGATACCGGAGATCTGTCCGTTGTCTAATACGATGATCTGGTCGGCATCTTCAATGGAAGAAACACGCTGTGCGATGATCAGCTTTGTCGTGTTTGGAATTTCCTCGCGGAATGCCTTGCGGATCAGCGCGTCTGTCTTGGTATCGACAGCGGAAGTCGAGTCGTCTAAGATCAGGATCTTTGGCTTCTTTAACAGGGCGCGGGCGATACAAAGCCGCTGCTTCTGACCGCCGGATACGTTGTTACCACCCTGGACGATTTTGGTGTTGTAGCCATCCGGAAATTCCTGGACAAAGCCGTCGGCCTGTGCAAGTCTGCAGACATTCTGGACTTCTTCTTCAGTAGCGTCTTCCTTTCCCCAGCGGATGTTGTCGTAGATCGTTCCGGAGAACAGTACATTTTTCTGTAATACCATGGAAACCTGGTCGCGCAGCGCTTCGAGATTGTATTGGCGCACATCTACGCCGCCGACTTTTACGCTTCCTTCTGTCACATCATACAGACGCGGGATAAGCTGTACCAGTGTGGATTTGGCACTTCCGGTTCCACCGATGATGCCGACCGTCTGACCAGACTTAATATGAAGGTTTACATCTTTTAAAGAAAGATTTCCGCCTTCTCCGGCGTAGCTGAAGCTGACATGGTCAAAAACAATATCGCCATCAGAAACAGAAGTGACAGCATCTGCCGGATCGCGCATTTCCGGGACTTCGTCGAGCACCTCGGTGATACGGTCGGTCGATGCATCGGCGATCATGATCATGACAAACACAAAAGTTACCATCATCAGGGAGCCGATGATCTGTAATGCATATACAATAATAGAAGTAAGGGCACCGGTTTCCATTGTTCCGGTCACGATGCCTTTTCCGCCAATGTACACAAGGATCATGACAACGGTATACATGACAAACTGCATGACAGGTGAGTTCCATGCAACAATTTTCTCTGCTGTTGTAAACAGATTGTAGACGTATTTGGAAACGCCGTGGAATTTGTTGATCTCATAGTCTTCGCGGACAAATGCCTTTACGACGCGGGCTGCATTGACGTTTTCCTGTACGGAGTTGTTCAGCTCATCGTATTCGTCAAATACTTTGATGAAATGTGGATGGGCTTTCTTTGCGATAAAAAGCAGTGTGCCGCCGAGCACCGGTATGACGATCAGGAACAAAAGTGCTGCTGTTTTGCTGAGTGTCAGTGTCATGATCCAGGATAAAATGATCATGATCGGGGCTCTTGCCAGCAGACGGATGCTCATCATGTAAGCCATCTGGATATTAGTGATATCGGTGGTCATACGGGTGACAAGTCCGGATGTGGAAAAGTGGTCGATATTTTTAAAAGAAAAATCCTGCACTTTGTAGAAAATATCGTGACGCAGGTTTTTGGCGTATCCGGCTCCGGCAACTGCCGCAAAATTTCCAGCCTGCACACCGAAAAACAGAGACATCATTGCCATGATTACAAGAATGATTCCTCTTTGCACAATATAACCGAGATTCCCGTTTGCAATGCCGACATCAATGATCTTTGCCATTTCCAAAGGAATCAGCACTTCCATGAGCACTTCAAGGATGACGAGAAGCGGGGCTGCGATGGACTGCTTTTTGTATTCCCGGACGGATTGTAAAAGTTTCTTATTCATCTTTTTTGCTTACCTCCTTGTTTTCTGTTATGTTGCAAATCATCTGACAGAGCACTTTTTTGCAGGCTAAGACATCAGTCTCGGAAATGTCTGCCGTAAGCTGTGCCTCGGACTGTTTTATGTGTGTCAGAATGCTCGGAAGGAGCGACTTGGCTTTTGCTGTCGGAATGATGCGTTTCAGGCGGGCATCCTTTTTTTCGCTTTCACGCAGGATAAACCCGTTTTTTTCGAGAAGCTGCAGCATTCCGGTCGCAGTGGACTTGCGGATCTGGAATTCCTCTTCAATATCCTTCTGGTAGACCACTTTGTGAAGTGTCTCTAAGAGAATAAATTTCAGCACATGTTTCTGCATGGTCGTCAGACCGTCGTCGTTGATTATGGCGATCACGCTGTTTTTGCGCTTCATCTGATGGGAGAGCATCTGGATCAGCCGTCCCATATGAATTTCGTTCAGTGATTCTTCGTTGAAATCCTGCAAGAAAACGCTCCTTTCGTAAGTAAACTTAAATTAGTTAGCAACCGAACTTTTACCATTATAGGGACGCAGGTTTGAAATGTCAATCACTTTTTTTGACAGATTTTGAATGTTCACAGAAAAAACACATTATAAAAAATGCAATTATAGGTTATACTATAAAAAGAGAAACTGGGGCTGTGTGTAAAATGCAAAACAGTCCGGGAGGATATGATATGAAAATTGCAATTGTGACAGGCGCATCAAGCGGGCTGGGAAAAGAGTTTGTCCACCAGATTGACCAGAAAAAAGAGTTCGATGAGATCTGGGTGATCGCAAGGAGAGGGAAGCGTCTGGAAGAACTGGCAGCCCAGACGAAAACGCCGGTGAAGGTGATTCCGATGGATCTGACCAGCCAGGAGTCTTTCAAAGAGCTGAAAAGACTGCTTATCCAGCATAATCCACAGGTACAGATGCTGGTGAACGCAGCGGGTTTTGGAAAGATCGGTGCATGGAAAGACATTGCACTTTCCGACTGCGAGGCGATGATTGACCTCAACTGCAAAGCAGCAGTGGTCATGACACAGACGGTGATCCCATTTATGAAAAAAGGTTCGCAGATTCTGGAGATCTGTTCTACGGCAGCGTTTCAGCCGTTTCCGTATCTTTCCATATATGCGGCTTCGAAATCATTTTTGTACCGCTACAGCCGGGCACTGCGGGTAGAATTGTTCGGGACAGGCATCTCCGTCACGGCGGTCTGTCCATACTGGATCAGGGATACCGAGTTTATCAGCACCGCACGGAAAACACAAAACAGTTCATATGTCCGGAATTTTTTTCTGGCATCGAAAGAAAAGAACGTCGTATCCGCTGCGTTGCGGGACGCAGACCTTCGGCTTGCGGTGTCCACTCCGGGTTTTGTCTGTCTGATACACCGGATCGGGGCAAAAATTATTCCAAGTGAATGGATGATGGGGATTTGGGCATTTTTACGCCGGTTGTAAAATGACTGAAAATTTGCTCCGTAATGAGTAAATTTATCACTTTCACAAAAAAGACACAAAAAAAACGGGATGCAGACTTGACATTGCCAGAATACAGTGCTATAACGTAGGCATAGCGAAGGAAATTAAAGCTGACATAACAACATAGGAAAGAGGCGATCACTATGTCAGACAAGAATCCAAAACACCCGTTAAAGAAAAAACAGGCGAAAGCAAAAGATAAAAAGAAACATATTTACGAATAAGTCGTAAGGTGAAGCGAGAGCATCGGTTGATGTCCTCGCTTTTTTCTTTTTCAAAAAGAGTATGTTGAGAAGCAAAAACGGAGATGTTATACTTAAAAACAACAGGAAAATAAACAAAGAAATGAGGAGATCGGTCATGATAAAAACAACAGGAAGCATAGCAGCATCTGCAAATATTGTAAAGGAATCGGTGGTGATGGGAGATGTCTCCATCGGCGAAGACAGCACGATCCTTTTTTATGCGGTGCTGCGCGGGGATGATAATAAAATTGTGATCGGGAAGGGGTCAAACATTCAGGATAACTGTATGGTTCATACTTCCAAAGTGGATCCGACAATCGTCGGGGATTATGTGACGGTGGGGCATAATGCGATCATCCACGGTTGCACAATCGGGGACAACACTCTGATCGGCATGGGTGCAACTGTGATGAATGGCAGCGTGATCGGAAAAAACTGTCTTATCGCAGCAGGAAGCCTTGTCCTTGAGCATCAGAATATTCCGGATGGTAGCATGGTTATGGGCCGACCGGCAAAGGTGACGCGGGCACTCACACAGGAGGAAATTGCCGGGTTAAAAGAGAGTGCGCTTTCTTATATAAAAGAGGGGCAGAAGCTGAGGGATGGCGGATACTGCTAAAAGCTCATAATTACAATGGGCAGATCGAAGGATATTAACGGAAAGAAGCTGATATTTAATGAAATTAAGATTACACAAAAAATGCTTTTAGAACATTTAAAAGAATTTATGGAGAAATCAGCAAAGCAGGCAGCAATCCAGTTATTATGGAGGAATGACACTACCAGATAAATCACATACCTATGAACTGCATGTGTTTGCATTAGATAAAAAGCTATGTTTGGAAAATGGGTTTTATTTAAACGAATTATGGAAACAGATGGACGGGCATGTTATAGAAGAAGTTGTTCTAAAAGGGATATATGAAAAAGATCCCTTTTAAAACAGAGGGGCACGATTTTATTCTATAGAACTCTTCAAAGCCTGGATCTGTTCCATGGAAAGTCCGGTAATTTCAGAAATTTCAGAGTCTGAATATTTACCGGAGGAGAGCATTCGGTGATGTGGCTTGCACCTTTTTGCATGAATCATATTTCAGTATAGTACAGTTTCAAAATAATAGGTAGACATTTGTTTCACAAATTCTTCACAAAAAATTAGCACTCACATATTGACTTGGCTAACAAACAGTGCTATAACATAGGCAAGAACAAAGGAAGGGAACAAAGAGAGAACGTAAAGTTCGAAGGTTCCTGAAACATCCCGGTTCCAAAGAAACAAGGTAAACAAGCATGAGAGATCCACAGACCGTGGACGCAGAAAGAAAAGGAGAGATGACTTATGTTAATGCCTAGTATTTTTGGAGAGAATTTATTTGATGACTGGTTCGATGAGTTTCCATTTTATGATATGGATAAAGAAATGAATAATACTGAAAAGAAGCTTTACGGTAAGAAAGCCGGAAGGATTATGAAGACCGATATCAAGGAGCAGAAGGATGGATATGAGCTGATGATTGATCTTCCGGGATTTACAAAGGATGAGATCAAGGCTTCTGTTTCCGATGGATATCTGACCATCAGTGCCGCAAAGGGACTAGATAAGGATGAGAAAGAAAAAGACAGCGGCCGCTACATCCGCAAGGAACGTTACGCCGGTGCCTGCCAGAGAAGCTTTTATGTCGGTGAAGACATTGAGCAGGAGGATGTCAAAGCAGAATTTAAGCATGGTATCTTAAAGCTGTTCGTGCCGAAGAAAGAGGCAAAGAAAGCGGTAGAAGAAAACAAATATATTGCAATTGAAGGATAATGGAAAAGATACGGGGAGCCACACAGCAGGAGTGTTGTGTGGCTCCTTTTTGTGGCAGGAGTTTGGATGACGGCATAGTAACATTATGTAATGACAATGTGTTGACAAAAAACGAATTTATGAGTAAGCTATGATTGAATGGAGGTGTTTTGTATGGCAACAACTAATTTAAATATTCGTACGGACAAAGAAATCAAAGATCAGGCAGAGAAAATTTTTAATGAGCTTGGTCTGAATATGACAACTG
>JBNMKU010000100.1:0-7035 GCA_050874505.1 Roseburia sp.
GATGAGGAAGACGGCAGGGCAGCTTTTAACGGAGCAGGACACTTATTATTTACAGGGGAAACTTGTAAAGAAACAACAAAAAGAGAACACATATCAATATGAACTTTCTTCCTGTCAGATCAGACAGGAACCCTCTGCCGGACAGACGGCAGAGATTCTTACCTTTCCGGAATCTTATCGGGGAAGGGTTCAGGTAGTATTCACAACCGATGCATATTCTATCGGAGAAACGCTTTTGGTAAAAGGAAAAATAAAATTTTTTGAACAGGCGCGCAATGAGGGGAATTTTGATGCAGCCTCTTTTTATCCTGCCATGGGAATTGAATTTCAAATGACAGAGGCACCGGTGCTTGGCCATCGCAGGTCGGGATCGCGGATCGGAGAAATCCTGTATCAGATAAAGAAAAAAATGTCTGCTGTTTATGAAAACTTATTGCCGCAAAAAGAGGCGGGGGTATTGCTCACCATGGTTTTGGGCGATAAGACAAAATTGATGACTGAGATCAAAAAGTCTTACCAGATGGTGGGGCTGTCCCATATCCTGGCAATCAGTGGACTGCACATTTCCATCATCGGGATGCTGCTTTATAAGGTAATGCGAAAACTGCGCGCCGGATTCTTAGGAGCAATGGTTCCGTCTGTATTGCTTTTGGCTGCCTACGCCCAGATGACAGGAGAAACATCGTCAGTCATCCGTGCTGTCTGTATGTTTTTCCTGTGGATGTTCGCACAGCTGGCAGGAAGAAGCTATGATCTGTTAAATGCGGCAGGTGTGGCAGCCACATTGTTATTGTTTGAAAATCCAGGCTACCTGTTTTATGCCGGGTTTCAGCTTTCGTTTGCAGCGGTGATCGCAGTTGGATTATTTGGAAACATGGAAACATCAAAGCAAAAGGAAGGAATCCGGGAAAAAATCCGGATGGGAGTTGCACTGCAGCTTGTCACATTGCCACTCGTGGCGTGGTATTATTATGAGATACCGATGTATGCGATCCTGGTCAATTTCCTGTTGCTGCCTTTTGTAAGTATCTTACTGTGTTTTGGAATCGCGGGGGGCGTGGTGGGACTCTTTTCTCAGATGCTTGCCAGAGTATGTTTTCTGCCCTGCCGTATCTTACTGTTTTTTTACGAAACGGTCTGTGGACTGGTAAAAAAACTTCCATGCCCGCTTTTGATAACCGGACGACCGGAACTCAAAAAGATTCTCTTTTATTATGGCGTTCTGCTTTTCTCTGTGGCGTGGAGATTTTACAGGAAGAAATGCAAAAAGAACCCAAAAGAGCCGGAAGAGAAAACCAAGAAAAAAGCAGCTCTTACGGCGTATGTGAGAATGGCAGGCGGTGTGGCACTTTTTCTGTTATGCTTTCTGTTTCCCACAAGGGAGGCGGAGATCAGCTTTTTAGATGTGGGGCAGGGGGATTGTGGCTACATCTGCACGAAAGAGGGTGTGACCCTTATGGTGGACGGCGGAAGTACGAATATAACCCGTGTGGGAGCCTACCGGATGGAACCATTTTTAAAATATAAGGGCGTGCGAAAGGTCGATTACTGGGTGGTATCGCACACGGATGCGGATCATATTTCGGGACTGGAAGAATTGCTGGAAGACGGCTATCACATCGGCAGTCTGATCTTTGCAAAAGAAATGGAAAAAGATGAGGCGTTTGCCAGATTAAAGAAGCTGGCAAAACAGAATGGAACCGCACTGTTATATCTGAAGCAGGGAGACGTGTTACACCTTGGAGAGGCGGCATTGACGGTGCTCTCCCCGGGCAAAGATCTGACCGGAGATAAAAATGCAAGATCGCTGGTCGTCTGCTATGAGGAAAATGGAGTTTCGGTATTGTTTAGTGGCGATATCAGCACGAAAGAGGAAAAACTTTTGGCGGAAACCGGACCTTTAAGGCAGGTTACGATCTATAAGGCGGCACACCATGGTTCCAATTATTCTAATTCGGACATTTTTTTAGAGGCAATATCGCCTGAAGCTGCAGTTGTTTCCTGTGCGAAAAGAAACCGTTACGGTCATCCGGGGAAGGAGGCAGTGGAGCGGCTAGAGAAAAATTGTGACCGGGTGTTTTATACGATGGAAAGCGGACAGGTCAGTGTGAAACCACAAAAAAGATTTGCTTCTTTTCGCATTTTTCAGTATAGTAGAAAGGAGTTCATAGAAAGCGAAGCAGTACGATGAAAAATATAGATGAAGATATCAAAAGAGGGCAGTTCGCACAGGTTTATCTGCTGTATGGTGAAGAAGCCTATCTGAAAAAACAATATAAGGACAAGCTGAAACATGCAATGGTGCCGGAAGGCGACACGATGAATTTTAGTGCATTTGAAGGGAAAAGTATCAATCCCAAAGAAATCATTGATCTCGCGGAAACGCTGCCGTTTTTTGCAGAACGCAGAGTGATCCTGATCGAGAACAGCGGATTTTTCAAAAATGTCTGTGAAGAGCTGGCAGAATATCTTACGCAGGTGGCACCGGCAACGCATTTTATTTTTGTGGAGGAAGAGGTTGACAAGCGTTCCAAAATGTATAAGGCGGCGAAGGCGTCTGGAAGGATCGTAGAATTTCTGCCACAGAATGAGGAACTTCTGACAAGATGGATCTTAGGCAGACTGAAAAGAGAAGGGAAAAATATTACCGGTTCTGTGATGCAGTTATTTCTGACGAAAACCGGAACGGATATGGGAAATATTGACAGAGAGCTGGAAAAGCTGCTCTGCTATACATTAGACCGCGATGTCATTACTGCAGAGGATGTAGAAGCGGTTGTGACAGAGCAGACGACCAATAAGATCTTTGAAATGGTAAATGCGGTTGCAGAGCATAACCAGAGAAGGGCACTGGATCTGTATTATGACCTTCTGACGTTAAAGGAGCCGCCAATGCGGATCATGTTCTTGATCTCCAGACAGTTTCAGATCCTGTTTCACATCCGTGATATGGCAGCCAAGGGCTTAGACCAGCAGACGATGGCAAAAAAGGCGGGCATCCCGCCGTTCGCAGTCCGAAAAAATGTCAGCCAGGCAAAGGGATTTACGATGGAACAGTTAAAACAGGCATTGCGCGATGGGGCAGAGTTAGAAGAGGCAGTAAAGACCGGAAGAATGGATGACCAGATGGCAGTCGAATTATTCCTGATGAAATACAGCGCAAAACAATAGATTTTGGACATAAAAAAACCACCAGCATGACGGTACTGGTGGTTTTCTTTATGAAAAATAACTAAGCCATTGCGTTTACAAGTTTTGTTAAACGGGAAACTTTTCTAGCAGAGTTGTTTTTGTGGTAAACTCCCTTAGAAGCAGCGCTCTCGATGGTAGAGATAGCAACGGTTAAAGCAGCTTTTGCAGCCTCTTTATCGTTTGCAGCTACAGCAGCCTCAACTTTTTTGATGGAAGTTTTTACTTCACTTCTGATAGATTTGTTTCTAGCAGCTCTTGTCTCTGTTACTAAAATTCTTTTTTTTGCAGATTTAATATTAGCCAACCTGGTACACCTCCAATTATACTATGTTTATGTTTTAGAATGGTAACGCATCTGCGCTACATCGGAAGTCTACATCAAAGCCGGACACGGACAGTTCAATGTAAACACACTAATGTATTTTAGGACATTCTACTTCTCGTGTCAAGTAAAAATACTTGTTTTTTTCCAAAAAATGATAAGAAAATGGATAATTTTATTATTTTATGAAAAAACTAAGAAGCAGAGTAACGAAAGAAGTTCAGCGTGAAATTTTTTAAACATGAGATTTGTGGAGGATCAGTATGTATCAGATTCGGACGGATTTGGCGTTAGAGACGCAGGAGAAAATGCAGCAGGACCATGTGGATTTAAAAGGGGTCCGCTTTTTGGAGGAAAAGATCGGGAATCAGCTTGTGATCAGTACCGTGGTGATCGAAACGGAAAACGGGGCAAAGACGATGGGAAAACCGAAAGGAACGTATATTACCATAGAAGCAGGCAACATGGACGAAGAGGACGAGGATTATCACAGGGAAATCTCAGTACAGCTTGCAAAGACCATAAAAAGCCTGATCCGCTGTAAGAAAGAGGAACTCTCAGTTTTGATCGTAGGACTTGGCAACAGAGAGGTAACACCGGATGCACTGGGACCCCGCGTGATAGATAATCTCTTTATCACACGGCATATCGTGAGGGAATATGGGAAATATGCGTTTGGAATGGATAAGATGAACCGGATCAGCAGCATCGTACCGGGTGTTATGGCACAGACTGGAATGGAGAGTCTTGAGATCGTAAAGGCAGTTGTGGATGAGACAAAACCGGATCTTGTTGTCGTTGTGGATGCGCTGGCGGCACGCAGTACCAGACGGCTGAACCGTACGATACAGGTAACAGATACCGGCATCAATCCGGGCAGCGGGGTCGGAAATCACAGGCATGGACTGAACCAGAAAAGTCTGTCTGTTCCGGTGATCTCCATTGGCATACCAACCGTCGTGGATGCGGCAACCATCGTAAATGATACGATGTATAATCTGATCTGTGCCATGTCAGAAAGCACGACTCTGACAGGACTTGGAAACAGCCTTGGAGAATTAAATGAAGCCGAAAAATATGAACTGATCCGGGAGCTGTTGTCCCCGAATTTAAATGCAATGTTTGTAACGCCAAAAGATATTGACGAATCAGTAAAACGACTCAGCTTTACGATCTCCGAGGGCTTGAACCTGGCGTTTGCAGGAGAGCGGTTCTGTAATTCGCCTGCATAGAAAAGATGCGCCTGGCATAGAGTGTAGTATGTATGCACATCGTTATCATTCATGGAAAAAGAAAAAAAGAAAATGGACTGCGATCCGGCTGCTGCTTGGTCTTGCAGTCCTGTACTTATGTATCGGAATAAAAGGGCAGTCAGGACTGTGGGAATACATAGGCATGTGGGGAAAGATTGCAGGATATCAGGAACTGTTGGAACTGTATCTGCCGGGAGTAGTGGCTGTGGTCAGTGAGGAAAACCAAAACAGCTATACACCGGAAGTGGAGAGTGCATTATCTTATGAAGATATTCTGGCAAGAGAGGCGGTTGATGAGAATTATGTTGATGAAAATGGAAATTTTGTGGAGGCAGGGACACTGAAAGGTGACCTTTCCGAAAATACTGGTACGAGCCAGGCGGAAACAAGCCGGCAGGAAGCTGCACCTGTAGAAGCAGATGGCACGCCGGAGCAGGATACGGCATCGCAAGCGGGTGGCACATCGGAGCAGAATACAGCATCCGAAACAGCAGCACCGGAAACGACAGCCCAGAATGTGGCAGAAGTGCAGGCATTTGAGCCCATATATTCCCAGATTGTCACAGGCGAGCAGAAAAATCAGTATATAAAGGAAAAACTAAATGATTTTGATTATCTCGTGCAGAATTTCTATCAGATCGACAATACGACTACGATTACGGGAAGCCAGCTGAATGTGGAGCGGCTGCTCGGAAAGGACTGCCGGTTGAGCCATGATGCCACGACACCGCAGATACTGATCTATCACACCCATTCCCAGGAGGGATATGCAGATTCGATACCGGGAGATGAGAGTACGTCTGTGGTGGGAGTGGGGGATTATCTGACCAAACTTCTGACCGAACGGTACGGATTTTCTGTCATTCATCACAGGGGGCAGTATGATGTGAACGACAGGGATCATGCGTATTCCAAGGCAGGACCTGCTCTAGAACAGCTTTTAAGTGAAAATCCGCAGGTGGAGGTCGTCATTGATCTGCACCGGGACGGTGTCCGGGAAGATACGCATCTTGCGACGGAGGTAAATGGTGTTAAGATGGCGCAGGTCATGTTTTTTAATGGTCTCAGCCGGACAACGAAACTGGGCGATATCGATTATCTTTATAATCCTTACATTGAAGATAACCTCGCCATTTCTTTTCAGATGCAGCTAAAGGCAGCCGAATATTATCCGGGACTGACCAGAAGGATTTATCTGAAGGGTTACCGCTATAATATGCACTACTGTCCCAAATCGCTTCTGATCGAAGTGGGGGCACAGACGAATACGGTCGAGGAAGCAATGAATGCGATGATACCGCTTGCTGATGTACTCTACCGGGTGCTGACAGCGGCGCAGTAGGTGTCGTACTTTTGTCTGTGTTGAAAAATGTCGAAAAACAGGATATACTTACGTTATCAGTTCGAAAGAGTGGTAAAAAGAGTGAAACGTTTATTTGACACATCCATAGACGTCAATGTACGTCAGTTTTATATACTGGCACTGGGTGCCTGTATCGGGAACTTATCCGGATTTATCGGGAATGCATATATTTATGGTTTTAGTGCACCGACTATTTTCTGTGGCATTTGTTTCCTGTTAATTCTCCTTGGCAGTCTGATCGGTATCAGGGGAGGAAATACGAAGAGCATAGCCAGCCTTTTGATTTGCCTGCTTACTTTTGTGGAGTTTCCTGTGCTCTATTATATTTATCAATCAGGAACCATAGTTTATATGGTTCTGGCAATCGTTGCCATTGCAACTTTTCTTCCGGCAACACAGGCAGTTATCATAGCGTGTCTTGCGCTTTTATGTGATATGACAGTAGTTGTACTGGCATATCGTCATTCAATCCAAATTGAAGAGGTATCCGAGCAGAGTGCATTCAGTACCACGGTATGTTCTTTGATGATCGTGCTGTTTTGCGTATTTGCGATTACGATCCTGTTGAACTGGCAGAAGGAAAGGCAGGATGAAGAACTAAAAAAAATGAGCGAGAAGATGCAGTTTGCTGCGGATCATGATGCTTTAACCGGGCTGTACAATCGGAGATATCTGAATCGTTATCTGGAACATTTGATAAAAGAAGATCCGGTGCATTTTTATGCTGCACTGCTGGATCTGGATTTCTTTAAAAAACTAAATGATACTTATGGTCATTTGTTTGGGGATGAAGTGCTGGAGCGTTTTGCAGAGATTTTAAAAATCCATGTAGGAGAGCGGGGGATTGCAGTACGGTTCGGGGGAGAGGAATTCATGTTGATCCTGCCAGAATGGACAGAGGCGGA
>JBNMKU010000101.1:0-7000 GCA_050874505.1 Roseburia sp.
GCATATCACGATCCGGACTGATCCATTCTGCCGGAATTTCTTTTCCATGTTCCATCATCGAACGTGCATAGCCAAAATAACGGTCCGTGATACTCGCGGTACATAAAAGCGTACCTACATAAGCGATGTCCTTATGTCCCATATTGAACAGATAATTGGTCAGTGTATAAGAACCATAATAACTGTTTGAGATCACAGCATCATTCATCTGCTGCTCATCGTAAAAATCCAGATAGACCATCGGAATCTGCGTATTTTTATTGAGTGCAGCCAGATATTCTGTCTGAAGTCTTCCGACAATGATCAGTCCGTCGACTTTTTCTTCCACCACCATTTTCGGCAGTGTAAGTTCCCTTTCCCCTGCCAGAGTGATGATCTCAAGCAGCGTAAAACACTCTTTCTGCACTGCTTTGGTCGCCACGCTCTGATACATTTTCCAGTAGAAAGAATCATATTCTCCCAGATAACGCTCTGACACCAGTACACCTATGTTGTAGCTTCTCTGTACTTTTTCCTTTTTTATGGCAGAGGGCTGTTTGTAGCCCATCTCCTCTGCCAGATCTTTTATTTTTTCACGCATCGCCTCGCTGACACCTTTCTGACCGGAAAGTGCCTTTGAGACTGTGACAGTGCTAACACCCAGCTGCTCTGCAATGTCTGCCAGTTTTACTGCCTTTGCCATTTCCTACTCACCCTTTTTCCTTTCATTCACAGGCTGTCAGATGTAACAGTTTTGACTGAAAATCTCCCCATGGATTTGGGATCTGGAGTCCTGCATACATCAGAGAATCTCCTGCATAGATCATATTCTCTCCCTCGATCCGGTAATTTTTCTCCGGGTCAAGTCCTTTTAAGAAAATCCTTCTGCTGTGATAATTCGGACGGTTCAAAACCTGCACAAATGTTACCAGTGCTTCTTTTTTATCTTTGGACACTACTTCGTAGCAGTCATAGTAATGATTTTCCTGATAAGAGGCAATACGGTAATAATCTCCCTCGCGTACGAGATCGTTGTATTTGTGATACATTGCCACCTGCTTTGGTATCATCTCTCTGTCTTCCTGCGGTATCTTTGTGATATCCAGTTCATAACCAAAGGTACCTGCCAGTGCCACATGTCCTCTTGTCTCAAACGGTGTGACACGTCCGACTGTATGATTCGGGCAGTCGGAAACATGCGCTCCCATCGTAGACAGCGGATAGACCAGTGCCGTTCCCTCCTGGATCTTTAATCGTTCGATCGCATCGGTATCATCCGAGCACCAGATCTGTGGACTGTAGTAGAGCATACCCGGATCAAATCTGGCTCCGCCACCGGAGCAGTTTTCCAGTAACAGATGAGGGAACTCCGTGATCAGACGCTCCTGCATCTCATAAAGTCCCAATACATAGCGGTGATAGATCTCGCCCTGTCTGTCCGCAGGAAGTGCCACACTTCCGATATCGGAAAGCTGGCGGTTCATATCCCATTTCACATACTCGATGTTGGCACTGCGCAAGATCTTTGCCACACATTCATAAGCGTAATCGCGGATCTCTTTTCTTGTCAGATCGAGCACGTACTGATTTCTGCAAAGAGACGGTTCTCTTCCCGGGATCTTTATCGCCCAGTCCGGATGCTCGCGATAAAGTTCAGAATCCGGTGAGATCATCTCCGGCTCAAACCAGATACCGAATTTCATGCCAAGCTTATTGACTTCATCAACCAGATATTTTAATCCGCTTTTTATCTTGCTTTCATTGACCTGCCAGTCTCCCAGACTGGTATTGTCGTCATTTCTGTGTCCAAACCAGCCGTCATCCATGACAAGCATCTCAATGCCAAGTTCCGATGCTTTTTTTGCAATGGATAAGAGTTTTTCCGTATCAAAATCAAAATAGGTTGCTTCCCAGTTATTGATCAGGATCGGACGTTTTTTATTCTTATATTCGCTGCGGATCAGATGGTTGCGATAGAGCTCATGGAACTGGTGTGTCATTCCATCCATGCCGTCTGCACTGTATACCAGTACGACTTCCGGTGTCTGAAATTCCTCTCCCGTCTCTAATTTCCAGCAGAAATTATCCGGGTGGATTCCCATGGAGGCGCGCACCATATCATGCTGATTCAACTCCACCTGTCCGATGAAGTTACCGGAATAGACAAAGTGCATTCCATACACTTCGCCATTCTCCTGTGTTGCTCCTGCCGCACGGAGTGCCAGAAACGGATGATCCTGATGGGAAGACTCCCCGCGGACGGATTCGACACCGCAGAAGCCTTTTCCAACCCTGCGCCATTCCATCATACGCTCTCTTGCCCAGGAGCCATGGAGTGTCAGAAGTTCAAAGTCTTTATTATCCATATCAAGTGTTGCAGACAGTGCTTTGGTCAGATAGAGTGCCTCTCCCTGATTGACGATCCGCACACTTCTTGCGATCACATCCACGTCAGCAAATGCGGTGTAGGATAAAATGATCTGTAAGCCCAGTGTCTTATCCTCGCAGTGGAGCTCTAGGGTCTCACATTCATTTTCTGTTCCAAAGGTTGCCGGAAGCCCGGAAAGCTTTGGTTTTCCTGCATAGATCTCATGTGAAACATAGACCGGAGTCACTGCCACATGTCCCTGTGCCGTCTTCACTGAAATTGCACTTCTGCGGTAATCCCCCACTCCGTTTCCCGGATATTCCATCGGAAAGGAGTCTAAAAATGATGTACGGTCTCTGTTATTTTTTGATGGGACAAACGGATTTTCCTCTGTCCGGAGCAGATAGCCGATCTTATGATCCCGCAGTTTTCTTCCGTAATAAATATGTCCCACAAAATTTTCCTCATCAACAATTCCGATGACATAGCTTGAATTTGGCGTATCCAGTTTAAAGATACGCTCGTTTTCGTAATAAGCGATCATTCCCATACCTTACCTTCTCCTCGTGACGATCTGTTATTTCAAAAGGTCTTCTTTTAATGCTGCCAGTTTTGTCTCCGCATCCTCTAAGGAGCTTCCCTTTACACCAAAGTAATATTTGATCTTTGGTTCTGTACCGGATGGACGCACACAGCACCATGCCTGGTCGGACAGCTCATAATAAAGTACGTTTGAGGTCGGAAGCCCGGTCTTTTCTACCGCACCGGTCACCATATCTTTTCTGGTGTCCTCTTTATAGTCACGGACTGCGAGCACATCAAATCCGCCCAATTTCTTTGGAGGATTCTTTCTGGAATTGCTCATCATCTCCTGGATCTGTGCCGCACCGTCAATTCCCTTTAAGGTCTTTGTCTCCAGTCCTTCTCTGTAGTAGCCATACTGCTCATACATGGAAAGCATCTCATCCCAGAGTGTTTTTCCGTTCTTTTTGCACCAGGAAGCCACTTCACAGAGCATCATCACTGCCACGCAGGCATCCTTGTCTCTTGCGTAGGTTCCTGCCAGACAGCCATAGCTCTCCTCTAAACCGAATACATAGTTGTAAGTATGCTGCTCCTCGAAGAATTTGATCTGCTCTCCGATGTATTTGAACCCGGTCAGTACTTCGATCAGTGCCACACCATATGCTTTGGCGATCGCCTTTGCCATATCAGTGGTCACGATGGTCTCAACGAGTGCCGGATTTTTAGGCATGGTTCCCATTGCCGTTTTCTCTCTTAAGATATATTCTGCGATCAGCATACCGGACATATTTCCGGTAAAGGTAACATACTCTCCGCTTTTTGTGTCTTTGCAGTATACACCGAGACGGTCTGCATCCGGATCGGTTGCAAGCACGATATCTGCATCCACTTCTTTTGCCAGTTTTAAGGCAAGTTCAAATGCTTTTGGAGACTCCGGGTTCGGATAAGCTACGGTCGGGAAGTTACCATCCGGCAGTTCCTGCTCTTTTACCACATAAACATGCTCAAAGCCAAGCTCTTTTAATACACGGCGCACCGGAAGATTACCGGTTCCGTGAAGCGGTGTGTATACGATCTTGATGTCTTTTGCCATCTCTTTGATGATCTCCGGATGGATGGACTGTTTTTTGAGTTCTTCCATATAGCGGTCATCGATCTCTTTTCCGATGGTCTGATAAAGTCCTGCTTTTTTCGCTTCCTCTAAATCCATGGTCTTAACCTGGTCAAATGAGGTTACTTTTGCCACTTCTGCAAGGATATTTTTATCATGTGGCGGTGTGATCTGGGCACCGTCCTCCCAATATACTTTATATCCGTTATACTCTCTTGGATTATGGCTTGCTGTGATGACGATACCGGAAACACAGCCTAACTCACGGACTGCAAAGGAAAGTTCCGGTGTCGGACGAAGGCTGTCAAATACATATGCCTTAATGCCGTTTGCGTTCAGGCAGAGTGCTGCCTCATCTGCAAATTCAGTTGACATGATACGGGAATCGTGCGCGATCGCTACTCCCTTTTCCTGTCCGTTCTGGGAAATGATATAGTTTGCCAGTCCCTGTGTCGCCTGACGAACGGTATAGATATTCATACGGTTTGTTCCAGCTCCGATCACCCCTCTTAAACCACCGGTTCCAAACTCGAGCTGACGGTAAAAACGATCTTCGATCTCTGCTTTATCGTCTTTGATCGCCTCTAATTCTGCCTTTGTATCTGCGTCAAAATACGGGTCACTGCACCACTGTTTGTAAATATCCATATAATCCATGTCTGCTTCTCCTTTTCTTCCTGCAATTTGTTCTGCTGTACCGATTATAACCTAATTTAAGTTAAATGTAAACTAATTTTAATCATTTATTTTATTCTTCTACTTATTGTATTTCTGTTATTTTTCCTTCTTTATCAATGGCTGCATTGACAGAGATCTGCTGCAGATACGCATACAGTTTCTCCGAAGCTGCCTCTGCCATCTGCTGTGTCACGCCGCCTGTGGCATACACCGGGATCACACGGTAAGAGACCTCTCCATCCTGTGCCACCGTCACTTCCACTGCCATCGAGCGGTCAATGCTCTGTCCAAAGATAAAATTACCCAGACTGTAAAAGACCGGCCTGCCATCGATATACTCGATCCCTTCCAGACAATGGGTATGCGCACCTACGACCAGATCCGCGCCTGCATCCATGCACTGTTTTGCGATGCTTGTCTGGTTTGCATCCGGTGTTTCGCTGTACTCCGTTCCCCAGTGTGGGAACACCGTTAAGAAATCACACTCCTCTTTTCCTGCTTTGATCTGTGCGATCAGTTCCGTTGTGTCATAACAGGAGAAAATGCCGGGTGTACTGTTCTCCACTTTCCAGTCTACCGACGGAATGACACGGGAAACTGCCAGAAAACCGAATTTCTTTCCATTAACTTCGATGATCTGGATCTGCTTTGCACGTTCTACCGTATCTCCTGCACCTCCGTAGAGGATTCCTTCGGCATCAAGTGTCTGAAAGGTATCTTCCAACGCTTCTTTTCCATAATCTAAGGTATGGTTGTTTGCCAGAGAGACCACATCCACCCCAAGTTCCGTCAACGCTTTACTATAGGAAGGACTGCACCGGAATACAAACTGCTTGTCCGCCACCGGTGTTCCCCTGTCACTGAACGGGAACTCATTATTTATCATTAAAATATCTGCCGCCTTTAACTGCTCCCGCAGTTCCTCTGTGATCACGCCGTCGATCCCGTTTGCATCATAGCCCGCCTGAAATGCGTTTGCAAACAGGACATCTCCGGTAAACATCAGTGTCACAGCTTCCCCGGTCTGCTTCTCTTTGGTTTCCGTTTCCGGATTTCCTTCCGGCAGGATGGCTTCTTCGGTTGACTGGACTTCTTCACCTGCCGCTTCCGTAGCGGGCTCTTCTGCCACACCGGTATCCTCTGCCTCCGGTACTGCCGTTTCTTCCTGTGTGCTGCCCGGTGTCATATTTCCCGCAGATGAAGTCTGCTGGCTTTTCCCCGCTAAAACAAATGCTACAAAAACACCTGCTGCCGTTAAAATTGATAATACATAAAGTACCATTCGGATTGTCTTATTCATAGTTCCCCCATTCTTTTTCTGTTCTATTCCTTCAATACTATAAATGCCCCCTTTTAAAATGTCAACTGGACTGGTTATTTTTCGCTTAACTGGCTGTTTTTAGTAATCCATTTTCTGTTATAATCTCTTTCAAACTATATATACGAAAAGAGGATTTGATTTATGGAAAACAAAAGTCTAAAAAAAATAGTCACAGCAGCTTTGCTTGCCGCTATGACCTGTATTGCAACTATGATCATTAAAGTGCCGACTCCTACGATGGGTTACATCCACCTCGGAGACGGTTTTGTTCTGTTATGCGGTGTCATCTTAGGACCGGTTACCGGTGGACTTGCAGCCGGCATCGGCTCTATGTTCTCGGATATCTTTTCCGGTTACGTGTCCTGGGCACCTGCTACTTTTATCATCAAAGCACTTACCGCTGCGATCGCAGGTTTCTTATTCCACCGTTTACAGCATGCCATCAAATCGGACAAGAGCCGCTATGCTGCCATCGTGATCGGTGGTATCATCGGAGAAGCGATCATGGTCATCGGTTACTTCTTATATGAAGCCGGTATCGCTGCATTCGGAAGCGGCGGTTTTACTTCCGCCGCCCTCGCAGCCGGTATCGTATCTTCTGCAACCGGTATCCCCTTTAATATCGTACAGGGTATCGCTGGTATCATCATCAGCGTTCTCCTGCTTCCGATCTTAATGAAGATCTCCGATATCCGGGAATGGATCACAAAATAATTCCGGTTTTACTGGATATTACAGGTGATCTGTCCCATTCCACAATCTAAATCGATGGTTCCGATTATATTCTCGTTTGTGATCGTTTTATTGCCGCTGATCGCAGAATAGGTTGTTCCGTTAATTGCGATCTGCCCCATACCACAGGCGAGTTTATAATCATAATCGGTTTCCGTTCCTTTTAAGTCCAGTGTCACATTTCCCATACCGCATTCCCCGGTAAGATTTCCATTTACCCCTCCGGCAAATTCAAGGTTTCCAACCCCACAGTTCATTTCTACATCCTGATAGGTACCACCATCAA
>JBNMKU010000102.1:0-6784 GCA_050874505.1 Roseburia sp.
TTATCTCATTTATCGATCATAGCAGGAAATTTTCCTGATTTCTGCTTTCTAACAGCTGCTCCGCCTGACTCTCTCCCACGAAAAACTGATACTGCTGTAATATCTGATCCTTCTTCATATCGGAAATGGGTTTTTCCACATCAAGAATCATCAGCTCGCTGTCTGCGCCCTTTAAGTCATAGGTCACATCCGGCTGGTAGCGGCTGGCATAGTCCATCACACCTGTATCCGGCTTCGTGGATGCCTCCACAGTCAGGGCAGCTTCCTGCTCCGTATCTGACTGCTGCGCCGTTAATGTCTTCTGTGTCTGTTCCGCGCTAAGTTCTTCACTCTTTATTGTATTGTAATCATAAAATCCTGCACTCGGGCGAATTCCTGATATATTCATACAATTTTCTCCTACCTGTTCTGTTACATTACAACTCTTTCTTACTTATACAATATGCAATATATATCGGCATTCTTTATAGAAACTTTAGTAACTATTTGTCTAACATTTTTTTCAGTTCACTCATAAAGGTATTGACGTCTTTAAATTCGCGGTATACCGATGCAAATCTGACATACGCTACTGCCTCTAAGTCTTTTAATTTGTCCATCACGATCTCTCCGATAACACTGCTCGGGATCTCCTTTTCCTCTCTGTTGAAGATCTCTGTTTCGACTTCATCGATGAGCTGGTTGATCTGATTGACGGAAACCGGACGTTTATGACATGCACGCAAAATACCCGCTTCGATCTTGGAACGGTCATACTGCTCTCTGTTGTTGTCTTTTTTGATCACGATCAGCGGTATCGTCTCAACCTTTTCATAGGTTGTAAAACGTTTCCCACATTCGTCGCACAGTCTGCGCCTGCGAATGGAATTGTTATCATCTGCTGGTCTTGAGTCAATGACTCTGGTATTTTCGCTGCTGCAAAACGGACACTTCATAGCCCCTACCTCCGGTTAAAATCCCTTACTGTGAGTATATCGGTACTTTCCTCTATTGTCAACCTTATATTCCCTATCCGATCTTATGTTTCGCTTCTTTTTCATCAATATCTACCAGTATGATGTCCGGTCCTATTTTTACGATCCTGCACCAGGGGATAAACAGTTCAAATTCTCTCCCGACACATCCAAAGAATTTTGCCGGTCCCGGCACGATCAATGCCCGGATACAGCCATCCTTTTCATCAAAATCCATGTCGCAGACATTTCCCAGACATTTACAGTTCGTTACATTGATGACTTCTTTTTTCTGCAATTCACAAAAACGCATATATTCCCCAGATGCTTCCATTTGGGAAAATATATGCGCTCCTGCCTGTACTTATACGTTGAAACGGAATAAAATCACGTCTCCGTCTTTTACGACGTACTCTTTTCCTTCCATGCCGACAATTCCTTTTTCTCTTGCCGCTGCAAGGCTTCCGTTGTCTAAAAGATCCTGATAATTTACTACTTCTGCTTTGATAAATCCACGCTCAAAATCGGTGTGGATCTTACCTGCTGCCTGCGGTGCCTTGGTTCCCTTCTTAATGGTCCATGCACGGCACTCATCCTCTCCTGCGGTCAAAAAGCTGATCAGTCCAAGCAGGCTGTAGCTTGCTGCCACAAGTTTATCCAATCCGGACTCCTTTAAGCCAAGGTCCTCAAGGAACATAGCTTTCTCATCATCATCCAGTTCTGCGATCTCCTGCTCGATCTGGGCACAGATGACAAATACCTCACTGTTTTCGTTTTTCGCCATCTCACGCACAGCTGCCACATGTGGGTTGCTTGCGCCGTCATCTGCCAGATCATCCTCTGATACATTGGCTGCGTAAATGGTTGGCTTAGCTGTCAGCAGATTATAGGAAGCAAACCAGTTCTGTGCATCCTCATCATCCGGCACTTCAAATGTCTTTGCCATATTTCCTGCTTCCAGATGTGCTTTTACTGCCTCTAACAGCTCTAATTCTTTTGCAAGTGTCTTGTCCATTCTTGCCTGTTTTGCCACTTTGGCGATCCTGCGCTCTAAGATCTCCACATCTGAAAAGATCAGCTCTAAATTGATCGTCTCGATATCTCTTGCCGGATCTACACTTCCGTCTACATGCACAACATTGGCGTCCTCAAAGCAACGTACCACATGGACGATCGCATCTACCTCACGGATATTGGCAAGAAACTGGTTGCCAAGTCCCTCTCCCTTGCTCGCGCCCTTTACCAGACCTGCAATATCTACAAACTCGATGACCGCCGGTGTTACCTTTTTGGTATGGTAAAGTTCTCCCAGCTTTTTGATACGCTCATCCGGCACTGCAACGATGCCCACGTTCGGGTCGATCGTACAAAACGGATAGTTTGCAGACTCCGCTCCCGCTTTGGTCAGTGAGTTAAATAATGTACTTTTTCCTACGTTCGGTAAACCGACGATTCCAAGTTTCATTTTATTTTCCTTCTTTCTTATTTTTCTAGTGTTTCAGGGGTTCCCAATGAGGTTGTCCCCCATTTTGTCCCCCATTTTATCTATTTCATTTATGAACTTATGCAAAAATCATTCTCTCCATAATAAAGAAAACCATCATACGGCAACTAGTATCTTAACATGACCGGCTCTAATATTCAAGGAAAAACCTTGTCCACTTGTGTTACGATGCAAAAATCTGGTTTTAAACCATTTTTGAAACGGCTGATGCTAATATCCACCAAAAACACCAACGCTTTTTTGAACATTTGTTCTGCTTATGCTATACTGTTCTTGTGTAATTGAAAAGAAAGCAGGATGTGATTTTCCGAGTTATGCCCTCTAGTATTACGAAAGAGGGATGATGCCAATGAACACATTAGAAGTGCTTACGCTCTTACTGGTTGTTTTTGCGGCTCTATCTTACATAGATAACCATAACGACAAAAAGAAATAGCATCCCACCGCCTAAAGTGAATGCTATTTCATAGTCTCAACTGTGGGCAAATCGGACTCACATCCGATTACCTTTCTAAGTAGATTATACACGAGGGCATTTGAGAAATCAAGTGTCCTTTTTATTTATAAAATACCAGCCCCCTGCCACCTTCCCTATAGCTTTTCCCTCCCCCTTACTGTATAATTACTTTATAAATACTTATGAAAAACAGGGGATATCACCATGAGAAAAAACGTTTCACAACAGGCATCCTGACTCTGATCTTAGTTTTATCCGTTACCCTTTGTGACATGCCACTGCGTGCAAATGCCATGACCATTCTTGATGTTCCAACAACACCATCGGCGACAGACTACACCGTCTTGGGCATATACGGAAGCTATTATAGTCAGGCACAGGAAGCTCTGGACAAGATCAATGCCATTCGAAAAGAAGCATGTGAAAGTGGAAATGTGCCGGATATGCTGGATGATGTCCTGCTATGGTACAGTGAAAAAATATTGGACCAAATGAGTACATCACCGGATCGGTTCTGGATGGAACTACTTCCATTGACACGGATACCACCACAACACTTACGCCAAAAGTAAAACTTATCAACCGCTACGCCACCCGTTATCTGTGGTCACTGGATTCTTTTACATTTACCTCTTCCAACCCACAGGTTGCCACTGTATCGGACGATGGTGTCGTGACTGCATTAAGAGGTGGAACAACAACGATTACAGCACCGGTGTATGTTCCGTATGTTGTAATACGATCTGCATTGTACCGCCGACTGACTTTAACATTTCCTGGAAAAATAATATGTATCCCGCAACAGGCTTTTTAAAGACGTTGCCAAACGATAATCCGACCGGTTCTATCCTATACTGCTGGCCTGATGTACTAAATGGTGACAGTAACTATCAGGAAATGGTGATTGAGACATCCGATCTTTCGGTTCCTGATACATTTGAAAATATACCATTTAACGAATTAAAAGTCCTCAAATACGGTACCGTAACATTAACCATTTATCCAAGATATAATACACGGTTAAAAAAGACCTTTTCTGTAACCGTCGGAGACTATGAGCGTCCAGCCTTCACAAGCGTAACACAAAATGGTTTAACTTATACGATCCGGGAAAATGCAGATGGAAGCCGCAGTGTATATGTCCGTGCACCTCAGGAGTTACGCTGACCGGGAAAATAAAGGTTCCTCATTGCATCACCATTTCAGATACCTCCTATGATGTGACCACACTTGATACAAACGCATTTGCCGGACAGTCGCGGATCACTTCATTCCAGTTTTCAAAAACGCTGCTAAAGATGCAGAGTGGTGCATTTACAAATTGCACAAGCCTTACTGACATTACCTTTTTTCCCGCACAGCTCCGTATCTATCGGGTGATGTATGGTCAGGAGTAAATGGTTCTGCCCTGACATTGTACGTTTCTTCCTGTCCGTTCAACTACAATGTCATGGCAGACAGTATCGGTGCCAAACTGATAGAAGGAACCACCTGCGCTCATATTTTAACTTACCATGAAAAGAAAGAGCCTGCCTGTACAGAGTATGGTCGTATTTCTTATTATCAATGTATCGAATGTAATCATATCTTCGAAGATAAAGCATGCACAAAAAGTATCTCCTGGTCTGATTTATATATTGCACCACTCGGTCATAACTGGGATACGGAATTTACCATTGACCTCGCCCCTACTGCTTATTCCGATGGAGAGAAATCCATTCACTGTAAAAGATGCAACGACCGTAAAAACTTTACGGAAATTCCTGCCGACAGCGATATTTCTTCCGATATTTCTGCCAGTACTCCTAAAGTCGGAGATACCTTTACCAAAGCAGGATTGCGCTACAAAGTCATTTCTGCTTCAAAAAGCACCGGTAACTATGCAGTTTCCTGTACCGGAGCTGTTTCAAAAACCAAAACCAGTGTCAAAATCCCAGACACCGTAATGATGGGACAGCGTAAATATAAAGTTACACAGGTTGGCAAGAAAGCCTTTTACAAACGTACAAAATTAAAAACTGTGACACTCGGAACGAACATTACAGAGATTGGTGCCTCGGCATTTTACAAATGTTCTTCCTTAAAGACCGTAAAGATCAACAGCCGTCTTCTTACGAAAAACAGTGTTGGCAAACAGGCATTTTCAAAAATCCACAAAAAAGCTTCTGTAAGTGTTCCAGCCAAGAAAAGAGCTTCTTATTAAAATTACTACTGAAAATATCCACCATCGAAACTCTTCTTACTGTACCCGGTTCGGCTCCATAAACTGCTCATAGAACTTCTGCAGTGCATCCGGTTCTTTCCAGTCTGAAAATCCGTGTTCTTTGATAAACGCTTTCATTTCCAAGATAGTTTCATGTGAAAAATAATAGGTTTCTTCCGGCGTATCATTTTTCAGATTATCAAATGTTTTTTGCAGTGCTGTCCGATATTCCGGATCCGTTTTCCAGATTGAATCGTCCGCCAGTCCTCCGTACTCATAATCCGCATTATAGTATTTTTCACTGATAAAACGCACCGTTCCGGCTGGTTTTATGACTTTCGGTGTCGTATCTACCACATACACCATGATCTGTTTCCGGTAGGTGCCTCCTGCGCTGTCTGTAACCGAAAGGATTTCCGGAATCACTGCATCCTCTGTTAAGGATGTATATGCCCCCGACTGATACTCCGGGATCGCAAAAGATGTATTTACCTCCGGACGATTTACCGCTGGATTAATCCCCGGTAAGATCGGGCTTCCATCCTCCCTGTCCTCCGCTGTCGCATGATTTAAAATCTCCAACTCTGTGATAGATCCGTTCTGCGCCTGCTCTAATGAAAAATAAGGATCTGTCGCCTGGATCCAGGGGCAGTCATCCCAGACCGCATATAATGTGATCTCGCCGCCATCTTCCGCAGTCAGATTTTTTACAGTCTCTTCTGCCCTCCAGGTCGGAATAAGTCTATCCTTGTCATCATATAATGCCCATCCCAGAAATACGGATCGATAAGTTTTTTTTAAGGACTGTGCCGCTTTTTGTTCTTCTTCACTGTCTAAATCAGCCTCGTTGTTCTCATCATCCTCTGGCAGTTCGGTTTCTTCCATGTCTGGATCTGTTACTTCCGTTTCAGGCTCTTCAAATTGCAGTTCTTCTTTTTCTGCATCTCTGGTGTCTTGCTCTTCCCTATCCAGATTTTTCTCATCTGGATCTTCCTCATCCGGGATGGCACCCGATACCACATCATCGGTCACATTAACCCCATCCAAGGTATACTTTTTATAAATACCTGTTGCATCCGGCAGTGTTACTTCTGTATCATAAGTCGTTACGATATCATCGATGTGTCCGGTACCGCCGTTCGGATCAAAATGGATCGTATAAGCATTTGCCTCTCCATTTGCTGTCATGGTCACATTCTGTGCCGGCATGGTAAAGCTGTATGACTGCTGATCAGTCTGGTAAGTTCCGGTCCAGTCTTTCCAGTGATAGCCTTCTTTTAACTCTGCTGATATGTTTACCGTATTTCCATACAGGTAACTGCCGTCTCCCGATGTGCTCTCGATGCCGGTTCCGGCATACAAGGTTACCAGGTAGCTTTGTCTGTCATAATAGTATCGGATGACCAGTGAGCCATCTTCTTTTACTGTCCCCTGTTGTACTGCCGGACTCTTGAACCCGGTATAGATTTTGACTGCAGGAGATATGCTCTTTCCGACCTGTGCTGTAAATGTTTCCGTTTCTGCCAGTTCATAATTGATTTCATTATGCACTCCCGCAGTTCCGTTCCACCTCTGTTTCCACTGCTTTACCGTATATGGGGCTGTTTTCGGTTTCCACTGCGCATACAATGTAACCGTTCCCCCATCCTTATCACAGAGTTTTGAAA
>JBNMKU010000103.1:0-6752 GCA_050874505.1 Roseburia sp.
CACTGACAGTTACTTTGCCCTCATACTGTGCCAGTTCTGCAACGATTGCAAGGATCGTCTTTAATTCCTCTTCCCATGCTTCATCGGAAGCATACATATCTTTTAAATTCCAGGTAAATTCTTCCTTTACCTCACTTCGTTTTAATAATTCTTTTGCCATAATCGTCCTCATTTCTGTCTTTCTTGATCTCACATAAGTTAGGATTTTCTAACTTATGCAAATTCTATTATTAATTTACGCTCTTTCCCTAAAATTGTAAAGTGCTTTCCTGCGAAATGCGCTATTGTTTTTCTTTTCTAAATCATCTATAATATTTTTATTTGCACAAAGCAACGAAAGGGGTAATTTTTATGGCTCTTGATGGACTTGTTATTTCATCTCTTGTCGCAGAGTTGAACGAAACCATTTTAAATACAAAGATCAGTAAGATCGCACAACCGGAAAACGACGAATTATTATTCACCTTAAAAGGACCAAAGGGACAGTTCCGCCTTGCCATGTCTGCAAGTGCTTCGCTTCCTTTTTTATACCTGACTGGAAACAACAAACCAAGTCCCTTAACCGCACCTAATTTCTGTATGGTCTTACGGAAACACATTGCAAACGGACGTATCACGAAGATCTATCAGCCGCATATGGAACGTATCATCCATTTTGAGATCGAACATCTGGATGAGCTCGGCGATCTGTGCACCAAAACTTTGATCGTCGAACTGATGGGGAAACACAGTAATATCATCTTCTGCAATTCCGACGGAATGATCATTGACAGTATCAAACACGTTTCCTCTCTGATGAGTTCCCTGCGTGAAGTCTTACCCGGCAGAATGTACTGCATCCCTGCCACACAGGATGACAGGCTGAACCCTCTGGAAGTGACCGAAGAGGCTTTCCTTGAAACCGTTTTAACCAAACCGATGCCGATCGCAAAAGCGATCTATACCTCATTTACCGGCATCAGTCCTGTTATTGCAAATGAGATCTGCCACAGAGCAAGCATGGATGGCGATATGTCCGTCGACTCGCTCAATGCAGATGAAAAAAAGCATCTGTTCCACAACTTTTCCTGGATGATGGAGGATGTGAAAAATCAGAATTACTGCCCGAATATTATTTCCCGCGGAAGGGAACCGGTGGAATTTTCCTGTTTCCAGTTATCCGAATATTTAGATCACGCAGATACGCCTGTCTATGGAGATGAATCAGCAGCAGAAACCTATACGATGACACGCTACGATTCGATCTCGGAAGTACTGGAACAGTATTATGCCAAACGAAACGTCTACACCCGCATCCGTCAGAAATCGGTAGACTTAAGAAAGATCGTATCTACTGCCCTTGACCGCAACCGCAAGAAATATGCCCTGCAGGAAAAGCAGTTAAAAGATACGGAAAAACGTGATAAATATAAAGTATACGGCGAGCTGATCCACACCTATGGCTATGGTTTAGAAGAAGGTGCCAGACAATTAGAGGCTCTCAACTATTATACCAATGAAATGATCCAGATCCCGTTAGACCCGACTCTGGATGCCAAGGCAAATGCACAGCGTTACTTTGACAAATACAACAAGTTGAAACGTACGTTTGAGGCACTGACTGACCTGATCGCTGAAACAAAAATGGAGATCGAACATCTGGAGAGCATTGCAACTTCCTTAGACATCGCCTTAACAGAGGATGACCTTGTGCAGATCAAGGAGGAGCTGACCGAGTACGGCTATATCAAACGCAAAAACACCGGAAAAAAGGTAAAGATCAAAAGCAAACCGTTCCATTACGTTTCTTCCGATGGATATCATATGTATGTTGGCAAAAACAACTATCAGAATGATGAACTTACGTTTAAATTTGCAACCGGAAATGACTGGTGGTTCCATGCAAAAGGAATGCCGGGTTCCCACGTCATTGTAAAATCAGGCAACGAAGAGATGCCGGACCGCGTATTTGAAGAGGCAGCAGCTCTGGCAGCCTACTACTCCAAAGGCAGGGACAACGACAAGATCGAGATCGATTATCTCCAGAAAAAGAACGTAAAAAAACCGAATGCCAGCGCACCCGGTTTTGTTGTGTATTACACCAATTACTCTATGACGATCCAGCCGGATATCTCCGCCTTAACGCTTTTAGAGGATTAATTTTGTTCCAGACGTTTCATCTCAGTGTATGCTAACAGGAATGGTCCCACTCCTTTGGCATCATCTTTGACCACCGGCTCCGACATATAATAATCAAATGTGCCGGAGCGCATGGTCTTACCGCCAAGTCCCGCAACCAGACAAATGCCATCCAGATGCAGTTCTCCGTTTTCATCTTCGGAAAGATATTTCTCACAGATCCCGTGGAATGCTTTTTCGCCAAAGCTGCGATAGCTTTCCGGTAAAAATCCAAGTCTTACTCCCTTTAACAGTGCATATGCCATGATGGAGCTTCCGCTTGTTTCTAAATAGTTGCGTTCCATGCCGCCCAGATTTACCACCTGATACCACATGCCGCTCTCATCCTGATATTTTAACATGGCATCCATCAGATCAACGAAGATCTGTTTCATTTTCTCATATGGCTCTCCCACAGACGGATCTGCCTTGTCCAGGGTATCAAGCAGTGCCATGGAAAACCAGCCCAGTGCACGAAGCCAGAAATTCTGACTGAGTCCGGTCACCGTATCACACCAGAACATCTGTCTGGAAGAATCGTATGCGTGATAGTAAAGTCCGGTTTTCGGATCGCGCATATTTTTTTCTACATTGAAAAACTGTCCGAAAATATCATCATAATTTTTCTTATCGTTAAAACGTGTCTCATATTCCATATAAAATGGCTGACACATATAAAGTCCATCCAGCCATACCTGATTTGGATAAATATTTTTATGCCAGAAATTGCCTTCTCTGGTACGAGGCATCTGCTCGATCTGGCTGTAAACTAAGTCGATCGCCTTGCGGTATTTCTCTTTTCCGGTCAGATCATATAATTCAAATAATGTTTTTCCGGCATTGACATTGTCAATGTTTAACTCTTCTACAGAATATCCCTCAATGGAACCGTCTTCTCTTACCTTGTGGTCAATAAAGTTATCTGCAAACGCAAAATACTTCTCATCTTTTGTAATAGAATACATCTCAAGGATTGCTTTTATCATACATCCGTCAATGTAATTCCAGGTTGATTTTTTCCCCTGCAAAATCTTTTCAATGTTCCAGATTGGGCGATCCGGTGTGCTTTTTTCTAACAGTTCATCAATGTATTTCTCGATCTTGTTTGTGTCCATCTTCTCCTCCATGCTTCTACGGCTGTTTCTGCGCTACTGCAATTTGATTCTATCATATCGAAAAATATATTTTTTGTAAATACATTTTTGTAAGCGCTTACAAACAAAACGGCTTTTTTTAGAAAAACTGACAAAAACTGCATGTTTACCAGATGCAAAACTTCATATACTATCACTGAACCAAACAGAAAGAACAAATTCTTTCTCAAGGTTTTATAACACCTACAAACGAGCAGGAAGCATACCAAAGGAGGAAAACTATTATGGCAAGTCGTTCATCAAACAGAGCAGCAGTTCCAGAGGCAAAAAGTGCATTAGACCGTTTCAAATACGAGGTGGCAAGCGAGATCGGCGTACCTTTAAAGGATGGTTACAATGGTGACTTAACATCCAGACAGAACGGTTCTGTCGGCGGTTATATGGTGAAAAAAATGATCGAGGCGCAGGAGAGACAGATGTCAGGAAAATAGAATTTCCGCAAGCAACATTCTTCATACCGGCGGATGATCATTGAAAAATACAAATGAAAAACAACCTCCCGGATACCCAAACTGGATACCCGGGAGGTTTTATATTAGTTACTTATTTTAATTTTCCATATTCTTCATCCGTTACCGGTTCGCACCACTCATTGGATGTTTCCTCTCCCGGTACTTCTATGGCAAGGTGTGAGAACCAGCTGTCCGGTGCTGCTCCATGCCAGTGTTTTACTTCTGCCGGGATATTGATGCAGTCGCCTGGTTTCATCTCGATCGCCTTTTTGCCCTCTTCCTGATAGTAGCCGCGGCCTGCGACGCAGACAAGGATCTGTCCGCCACCGCTTTTTGCGTGATGGATATGCCAGTTGTTACGGCAGCCCGGTTCGAAGGTTACATTATGGATTCCGACCTGACTGGTTGATACTGGAGCAAGATAACTTTTTCCGATAAAATATTTTGCAAATGCCTCATTTGGCTCTCCGATCGGGAATACCATCTCCTTTGCATGGGCTCTCATCGCCTCATCTTCATATGGAAGATCACCCTCATTGTCATTCCACACCTCTTTTGCAAGGTTAAATACTGCCCAGCCTTTTGGCCAGCCTGCATAAAATGCAACATGTGTGATCACTGCTGCGATCTCCTTCTGTGTCACTCCATGTGCCTTTGCGTTCTGCAAATGGAATTTCAGGGAAGAATCAGTAATCCCGGAAGCCATAAGTGCGACAACGGTGATGATACTTCTTGTTTTTACGTCGATATCCTGATTGTTCCAGTTCTCTCCAAAGAGAACGTCATCATTATAATGTGCAAACTCCGGAGCAAATGTTCCAAGTGCGTTTCTGCCTGCTGTCTGTACGATCTTTGTCATAATTGATCCACTCCTTTTTCTAATCAGTTTTACAAATTTATAATCCTTTTACCCAGTCTGAAATTTCCTGTTTTGTCATCCGGTTTAAAATCTTTCCTTCCACGATCTTGGCCCCTGGTGCAGATGGCTGTAACTCCTGTACGGTATTGCCGAATCCGCTTCCACCTGAGGTTGCAAACAGGACGATCTTTTTCCCGGTAAGATCATATTTTTCCAAAAATGTATTGATGATCGTTGGTGCAACATACCACCAGATTGGAAAGCCCAGTATGAGCTCCTCATAGTCTGCCATATTGATCTCATCCCCTGCCAGTTCCGGTCGGAATGTCTTATCGTTCATCTCCACACTGCTTCTGGATTTCTTGTTCATCCAGTTTAAGTCATCTTTTGTATACGGAACCTTCGGTGTGATCTCATACAGATCAAAATGTCCGGCTTCCGCTATCATTTCTGCCACTTTTCCGGTAACTCCGCTGGCGCTGAAATATGCTACTAATTTCTTTCCCATAGGTAACACCTCCTGAAATCGTCATAAAAAATGTGTAAGATCTAAAAAACCTTACACATTGATTATAACCCGATATTTTATTATGTCTAATACTTATATTACATGCGCACCTATGCCTCGTAAGCATTGATTTCTTCGATAAAACGACTGACCACCGGCGAATATGGGATATTTCTTCTCCACGCGATCACGGTGCTGGTTTTGATCTCCGGCGATAACCGCTTCTGCACAAGCAATTCCCGGTTCCAGTAGCGGACTGCCCCTTCCACGGAAACCGGGTAGCCCAGTCCATGGATCGCCATCACGCCTGCATTGGTTCCAAGGTTGCTGGTAAATGCGACATTCAGTCTGGAAAAATCCCGTCCAAACCAGTTTGCCAGCTCACTTTGTATATTGGTGCGCTCCGGCAGAATAAGCGGAAGTCCGGTCAGGTCTTTTTTCGTTATAACATCCTTTGCTGCAAGTGGATCATCTGCTTTCATGGTCACAACCCAGTGATCGCTTCCCTGTATCCGGATATAATCAAGCCCTTCCGTATTGACCGGCTCCAAAAAAATGCCGATATCGACAAGCCCCTTACTCATCATTTCCGAGATATGATCTGCGGTTCCGGTATGCAGTGCAAACTGGACTAACGGGTACTTTTCCCGGTAGCTTTTACATATCTTTGCCAGGATCTCCACGGCATTAAACTCGCCACAGCCGATCGTGATCTTTCCCTCGATGGCTTCGTTGTCGCCTTTAAATTCGCTTAAGATTCTGTCCTCTAAATCGACGATCTCCAATGCCCGTCTCTTCAAAAGCAAGCCCTCATTTGTCAGTGTTATGCTGTGACCGCCCCTGTGAAACAATTTTGCGCCCAGTTCTTCCTCTAATGCCGCAAGCTGTCTGGAAAGTGTCGGCTGTGTAATATTCAGTTGTTCTGCTGCTTTTGTAAAGCTCTGCTCTTTTGCCACCATCAAAAAGTAGCGTAATACTCTCAAATCCATTGTGTGTTCCACCTGTTTTTATATAAATTCCAGTCTCATCTGCCCATCGATCCAGCTTTCCTGTTTTGCCTCATGGATACGATCCCCTGGCATACTCCCTCCAATCAGAAACGGAGAACATGGATCATGCCTGCGCATATTTTCTCTGACGAGCCCTGCGTTGGCATTGGCGTAACAGTATTTACACAGATGTCCGCAGGTATCATATGCCCCGATGTCAACGCCCAGTAAACAGGCACATTGACCGTTCCGCTGATTGGGTTTCTGCTTTGGCACCGCAAGATGCGTATGGAGCGCGTTTTCAAAGGTATTTACGGTCATGCAGCCGGAACAATCCGCTCCGTATGCCGCCAGCTCGTCCCCCTCTGCACAGGGTCTGACTGTCATGCCATATCGTCCTGCTATCTTTATCAGGTCTCTTCCCAAAAGGGTCCGGTCACTCGCCCTAACCTCTTTTGCCTCCGGGAAATTGCGCTTCACCTTTTTATAGATATCAATAAAACTAATCACACAGGTTTTGGTATAACCGGCTAAGGAAGCCGCCATTTTTTCAAATTCTTCTATATGCCAGGAAACGGTATGCTTTTCGTCGATCAGGATCGGATCATATCGCCATCCCACACTGTCCACACC
>JBNMKU010000104.1:0-6574 GCA_050874505.1 Roseburia sp.
GATGATAAACGGCTCAGATAACTGACGCTCTACCGTAAAGATCGGGTTTAAGCTTGTCATCGGCTCCTGGAAAATAACAGAAATATCATTTCCACGGATCTTACACATATCTTTTACAGATACATCTGCAAGGTTCTTGCCATCGAAGATGATCTCTCCGCTGTCAATATAACCGTTGCCATCTAATAATTTTAAAATACTCATGGCAGATACGGATTTACCACTACCACTTTCTCCTACTACTCCAAGGGTCTTACCAGGTTCCACCGAATAGGAAACACCGTTTACAGCCTTGACAGTACCTTTTTTTGTTTTAAAAAAGGTATGCAGGTCATTAATCTCTAATAAAGCCATATTGTCCTCCCTGTTAACGCTCATTTGATTTTGGATCGATGGCATCACGTAAACCATCGCCTACCATATTGATACAGATTACACAGATACCTAACATAATGGCTGGGAATACCCATCTCCACCAGTAGTTCTGGATAACAACGGAGCTTACACATCCGTTTAACATGTTACCCCATGTAGGACGTGGCAGTTTTACACCGAATCCCAGGAAGGATAAGGTAGACTCTGTCAACATACAATATGCGAAATCCAACGTAGCGGAAACAATAATTACTGAAATAACATTTGGAATAATGTGCTTAAATACAATGACTGATTTCTTTACACCCATTGCATTTGCAGCGGTAACAAATTCCTGCTCGCGTTCTGCAAGCACCTGTGCACGTACCAGTCTTGCAAGGCTTGGCCAGCTCAGTACACCAAGGATGACCATGATCAATATGATTCTTGCATTCTCCGACATACTGTTTCCAATGATGGAAGTTAAGATCATTGCCATCGGAAGGAATGGAAGGCATGCCACGATCTCGGTGATACGCTGTAAGATGATATCAACCCATCCACCGAAGAAACCGGATACACCACCAATGATAATACCAATAATGGTAGAAATAATAACGGAAATTGCTCCGATGGTCATGGTCATACGTCCACCGTTTAAGATACGGGTAAATACATCACGACCCAGTTCATCACTTCCGAGTAAATATCCTTTTAAGCCCCAGGTAACGATGTCACCGGATGCTGTTACGGCATAGTTCTGGTAAGTACCGCCATAGATGGCAGATACGTTTGTTGCTTTCTTTGGTACATCTGTCTGATGTTTGGAGTTTGACCCCCAGGAGTAGACGGTTCCCTTATCGGTTAATGCAGTAATGTGATATCTTCCGGCAAACATGGATACGATCTCGCCATCCATTTCCGGGATCTCTTTCTCGCTCTTATTGGCTTTTCCCCAGATACGGAGAGAGCCATCCTCTAACAATGCAACGCAGGCATCGGAGGTTGTCACGATATCCTTTACAGTTCCAAGGTCTTCCGGAATATTGGAAATATCAGATTTCTGGCTTCCCAGATGTCTTACTTCGCCATCTTCTGTCAATGCCATCAGCGTTGTGTTTGCAACGGAGATCTTAGCAATATGGCTGTTTCCGTTTCTCTTGGTCAGACGGACATCATTTAAGTTTTCATTTCCCCATGCAATGACTTCGCCGCTCTCTGTCAGAGCATAGGAGATCTGGTATCCTGCTGCGATCTGTTTGATCTTCTCATGTTTGAGTTCCATCGGGAGTTTACACTGTCCCATACGGTCACTTCCCCATGTGATGATCTCGCCATCTTCATTTAATGCGATCACATGGTCAAAACCTGCGGATACTGCTACTACTTTTCCCATCTCTTTCTGGGAAGGCATATTCTTTGCAATGTCGATCTTGTTACTGATCTTGGTATAGCCCCATACATAGACTTTACCATCATTATCCACACCAACGCTGAACGTAGCACCGGTTGAGATCTGTTTTACATTTCCTTTTAAGCCGTCCGGCACTTTCATCATGTTAAGTCCCGGTGCAACGTTGATCTGTGTTTCCTCTTTATCACTCAGATCGATCGGGTTAAAGATCGGACCGATCAAAACGATCAGGAATATGATCAGGAATATGATCAGTCCACCAATGGATAATTTGTTGGAGGTAAAGTTTTTTACCACCGTACGAAGCGGACTCTGAAGTGCTTCTTCCTGTAAAATATCAAGTTCTTTATCCCTTTTTCCAAAAAGGTGTTTTAATATCTTCATGCTTTCTGTTCCTCCTACTTATCGATGCGGACTCTCGGGTCAACAAGACCGTAGCTTAAGTCTGTAATCAGGTTTGTCAGCAGTGTGATGACACAGTAGAGCATGTTTACTGCCAATGCCAGATCATAGTCCTGGTTCATCAGTCCGGTATAGTACATCTTTCCAATACCATTTAACTGGAAGATCTGCTCGATCACGATAGAACCCATGAAAATACTCATAAACCAGCTGATGATCAGTGTAATAACCGGAAGTAATGCGTTTCTCCATGCGTGAGAGTAGATAACGACTTTCTCTTTCAGACCTTTTGCTCTTGCGGTACGGATATAATCCATACGCATTGCATCGATCATGGCTGCACGGACATAACGTGTCATACTTCCCAGAGCAGCTACTGTCATAACAATGACAGGAAGTGCCAGATAGTGCATTCTGTCTAATACGAATGCCATTCCTGTTCCCTGGAAGTTCGGTGTGTTCATACCACTGATTGGAAACCAGCCGAGCTTAACGGAAAAGAGGAAGATAAATACTAGTGCAATTATATATTGAGGCATACTGTAGCCGACAATCGTCAGTACCTGTACCGTATTGTCAAATTTAGAAAATTTCTTTACCGCACAATGGATACCAAGCGGTATGGTGATCGCCAACGCTAAGATCGTTGAAACGATATTAATCTGGATTGTATTTAAAAGTGGTGTTGCAAGACAATCTGCCACGTCTTTTTTATAGAAAGAAGAATATCCCAAATCTCCTTTTAAGAGATTTCCCATCCATTTTACATAACGAACCGGAATCGGATCGTCCAGTCCAAGTTTCTCTCTTGCTTCCTGATAGCGAAGCTGGAAAGTCTCATCTGAAACTTTACCCCTTAAGTTCTGCACCTGATTCAGAGCACGGTCACCAGGCACGTTATTAAACAGTACAAACAGGATCATCGATACAACGAAGAATACCCCGATCATGTATAAAATTCTTTTACCAACGTACTTTAACATAATTCAACCAACTTTCACTTGATTTTTCTTGTTCGTTTCCTTAGGAACAAAGTCCTGTCATGCCCCTTTGATCTCATTCCCAAAGAAACGATCAAAGAATCTGCAGGAATTTATACCGGAGAAAAGAATGGAGCCAAGGCTCCATTCTTCCCGGTAAAAATTACATATGGAATGTCATTCTCTGCGAACTCTTATTCCATGTTTGCATACAGAATTGCGTTTGTAGTATCCCAGTTGTATCCATCTTCTTCAAAGTCATGTAATTTTGAAGAGAAGAAATCATGGTAGTCATTTGAGTACAGAGGAATCTCTGGAAGTTCATCATTCCAGTCAGCGATGAAATCGAACCATGCTTTTGCATATGCCTCATCGTCTCCCTCTTCTGTATGGTTCATAGTAAGTGCCAAATCGTATAATTTCTGTCCTTCTTCACCCTCTAAAGCGTTGGTGTTGTTAGAAGAACCTGGCTCATACTGGAACGCAACATCATATGGGTTACCAAATCCGCTTGCCAAGTTGAACATCTGATATGGGTTCTCTGTTGTGCTGTCATAGTAGTATGTTAATAAGTCTGTGAAAGAACCAACTGTCTGGTTAATCTTCATACCTGCTGCCTCTACATCAGGATTCTGCTGTAAAGAAGTTACAAGTAAGTCAGATACGGAGTTATTCTCAGAAGAGAACCACTCGATTACTAATGGCATGTATGTACCATCGTCTAATTTCTTATAACGGATACCTGAGCCTGAGTAATCAGATCCATCTTCGTTGTATACCCAGCCGCCGTCCTCTAACTCTTTTACTGCAGCATCAAGGCTGTATGTGTAAGAGTTCAGTCCGTCTAATTCTTCTGCGTATTCTTCTGCCATCCACTGCTGTGTACCATAAGGTCCGTTTACAACAGTACCATGTCCGCCTGTAAATGTCTGAGCGAATGTTACACGGTCAAGTAAGTAAGCCATTGCATGACGAACCTCTTTGAACTGTGTTGGTCCCTGATTACATTTGAATGAAATCATTCCGTAACCTGCACGGCCATAGCTTAAGTAATCAAAATCACCGCTCTCTACCATATCAAGACCCTGCTCGATCTGATCGCCGTCTGCTACCTGATATAAGATATCAACAGCACCCGTCTTTAACTGATCCATCATAGTATCCTGTGGTGTGTATTTTACGATAACTGTTTCGATGTTTGCTGTCTGTCCCTCGAAGTTTCCTGGGAAGTTCGGGTTCTTTGTTAATGTATATGCATAAGAGTTCTCATCATAAGAAGTATACATATATGGTCCGGAGCAGATATTGTAGTCATATCTTGCAGCCTGAACTTTGTCACCGATGTACTCTGCTGTGAAGTTGTCAGAGAATTTAACACCATTCTCGGTATCCTCTAAAGTAACATCTTCCGGTAACCATAAATCCATAGACTCTGGCTCGTTAGCGATTAAAGCCTGTCCATAGTAGTATGGCATATACTGAGCGTCGATTGTGATAGAGAAAGTCTTGTCATCGATCAAACGAACACCTTCGAATGTATCGCTCTCGCCGTTAGAGTATGCATCATAACCTTTTACGTACTGTACAGTACTGTCTGTTAAGTTGCTTGCCTCGAGATCTGTGATCATCTCGTTACATCTTAACATATAGGTTAATACATAATCGTCTGCGTTTACATCAGAACCATCGCTGAATTTTAAGCCATCTTTGATCGTAACCGTGTAAGTTTTGCTTCCGTCCTCGTTGTCTGCAACGTCAAGTTTCTCAAGGACTGCCGGATTCTCGATCCATTTACCTGTCTGGTCTTTGTCGATCGGAGCCATGCCGGTAACTAATTTGAATGCATCATAGTCAGATGCACCGTTTGCCCAGAATGGAGTGATATCTCCACTTGTCTCAGAGCTCTCACCTAAGATCACCTGTTTGTTGCTGTAAGTACCATCAAAGGTGCTCTCTGTGCCGTCTTCGCTTACTGTCTCAGTAGAAGAAGCATTGTCTGTGTTTTCTCCTGCAGCGTTGTTTGTGCTGCCTGAGTTGCCGCATCCAGCTACCATGCTGGCAGTCATTGCGCCAACCAGAAAAAGAGAAATAAGTTTCTTTTTCATAATATTTCCTCCTTATTAGAAAAATATTTATATAAACGCAAATCGCGCTTATAGCATTATGAGTTTCTGCACTCTGCTATCAGTGTAACACGTTATCGCGCTAAATTATTTCCGTGTACGCAAAAAAAGTGCCAACAGACCTCTTTGCCCATTGCACTCCAAAAACACAAGTGTATGTTGCCCGCAAACAACATGTTAATTATTATACATGCCAACTTCCATTTGTCAATACTTTTTCTCATTGGACATCTTGCATAAATATGCTTTCATTTCCATTTTTTCGTTGTATTTCTGTATTTTATCCAGAAATATCTCTGTATAATCTGCATTTTTTTACATAATTTTCTTTTAATTTTTTTGCCATCTTTTTAAGATTTATGTTTTAAAGCGCAAAAGTGCCGCCCAAATGTGTTTCATCCGGGCGGCACTCCTATCTTTTGCGGTCTTTTTGTTCAGACCATTTTCCTATTTCTATTTTTTTTGTATCTATTCCGGTACATCTGTTATAATAAAAAACAAAACATTTTCATGGAGGTTCTTATGATTTCAAATGATGATATTTTAAACATGAATTTCTATAAAAAAGAAAAATTTACTGGAAGTTACAAAGGAATGCGCTACCGGATTGAGAAAAGTTCAGAGGAAGATAATGATATTTTTCTGGTCCATATCTGGCCCGGTCCCTACAACTTTGTTTCCACAGACGACAGTCTAAAAACCTCTGCCACCTTCCCATTTACCCCGGATGGAAAGCAGCAGGTCGTTTCCTACTTAAATGAGCAATGGAGCGCACGGCAAAACGAATGGCGGACACTTTAAAAGTGCCCACCATTTTTCATGACCTTATTTACTTGTTTTCCTGACTGAGCTGACGCACCAGTGACTGTGCAAGCTCTTTGGAAGTCGCACTCTGATCCGGCATACTGTCTCTTCCCGCCAGAAGGCTGGTCAGGTAATAACTGTAAATATCCCAGTTGCAGAGTTCGGTATAATGCACACCGTCTTTGGTTGAATATCCTTTATTTACAAGATAATCATGGCTGTTGATATAGGTCACACCCGATACGGTCTGCAGTCTCTTGTTAAACGCATTGATACAGACATTATTATACTGCGGCTCTGATCGGCCCTCAGTCGGGTTAATGGAAACCAGCCATAAATTTGTTGTCTTTGCAAGGGAACGATAGGTTCGCAGATATTGGTTGATATTTTCCATATCATTAATGCCGAGTGCACTTAAGATCACCCAGCTTTTGATCTCTGTGTGTGAGCTCTGGATCGACCTGATCTTTGGCAGTCCGGTCTCGATCATCCAGTCA
>JBNMKU010000105.1:0-6203 GCA_050874505.1 Roseburia sp.
AAAACAGATCGGCTCCATGGCACCGACAGTCGAGGAATATGAGACGTTCTTTGCGGATGCACTTGACCGGGGCATTCAGGTGTTACATATCAGCATGTCATCTGCCATTGGGCATGGTTACGAACATGCACTGCAGGCATCCAACGGATTTGACAATGTATATGTTGCAGACTGCGGACAGCTTTCCTGCGGTATGGGCATCATTGCATTAAAAGCGGCAGAACTGGCAAAGAAGGATGTTCCACTTACAGAGATCTTGATGGAGATCGAACGACTGGGAAAGAGGGTATCCACGAGCTTTATCTTAAGTTCTACGGACAGCCTTTACCGCGGCGGCAGGATGGACCGTGCATTAAAATGGTTCTGTGATACCTTAAAGCTGTATCCGTATTTTGAGGTAAAAAATAACCGGATCGTCTGTAGGGGACTGTATGCAGGTTCTTTTGAGCGGGCATATAGAAAATACATCCGTACCAAACTCGGAAAAAGACATGCAATCGATCCGCAGATTTTGTTCATCATCTATGCGGGCTGTGGATTAGAGACGAGGCAGAAAGTGAAAAAGAGAGCAGAAGAGGAGCGCAGGTTTGATAAACTGATCGAGCAGCAGGCATCTGCAGCGATTGGAAGTAACAGCGGGCTAGAGGCGTTTGGCTTGTCGTTCCTGAAAAATGAATCCTAAAAAAAACAAAAATTACGTCAAATAATTAACAATATACTTGAAAATATTGGCGAAACAAACTATAATTTACCATAGCGAAATTTTTGTTCGCGGTAAAGGTTATTCATTATAATCCATATCAAAAGATATGGGAAACTTTATAGATGGAGGGCAAAAAGGATGAATAGTAGTAATGATAGCTTGGCAATGCAGCGTATTACCAAGTTAGTCGATGAGAACAGTTTTATGGAACTGGGATCTCTCGTAACCGCAAGAAGCACAGATTTTAATCTTGCAGAGACGGACACGCCATCAGATGGTGTAATCACCGGTCATGGACTCATTGATGGAAGTCTGGTATTTATTTACAGCCAGAACGCTTCCGTATTAAATGGAACCATTGGTGAGATGCACGCAAAGAAAATTGCTGCAGTATATGACATGGCAATGAAGATGGGTGCACCTGTCATCGGATTTATCGATTGTGCAGGTATGCGTTTACAGGAGTCTGTAGATGCACTGGACGGCTTTGGCCAGATTTATGCAAAACAGGTTACCGCTTCTGGTATCGTTCCACAGATTTCCGCAGTATTTGGAACATGTGGCGGTGGATTATCCGTAGTTCCGGCTCTGTGTGATTTTGCATTCGTAGAGAGCGAAAAAGGTAAGATGTTCGTAAATTCTCCAAATGCGATCGATGGAAACAGAATCGATAAATGCGACACATCAGCAGCAAAATTCCAGAGTGAAGAGAACGGCTGCATCGATGCAACAGGTTCAGAGGATGAGATCATTGCTCAGATCCGTGAGTTAGTTGGCATGCTTCCGTTAAATAACGAGGGTGATGTATATACTTCTGACTGCGCAGATGATTTAAACCGTGTATGTGAGAACATGGAAGGTATGAAAGGCGATCCAAGATACCTTTTAAGCGAGCTTTCTGATGAGCATGTATTCTTCGAGACCAAAGCAGCTTACGCAAAAGACATGGTAACCGGATTTATCAAATTAAACGGTATGACCATCGGTGCTGTTGCAAACTGCTCTGAAGTATATGATGAAGAAGGAAATAAAACAGAGACATTTGATACCGTACTTTCTGCAAGAGGATGCAACAAAGCAGCAGAGTTCGTGCAGTTCTGTGATGCTTTCGAGATCCCGGTACTGACACTTACTAATGTAACAGGCTTTAAAGCATGTATGTGTTCTGAGAAACACCTTGCAAAAGCACTTGCTCATATGACATCTGCTTTCGCAGGAGCAACCTGCCCGAAAGTAAACCTGATCACTGGCAACGCATACGGAAGCGCATATGTTGCAATGAACTCCAAATCAATCGGAGCAGACTTCGTATACGCATGGGCTGATGCCAAAGTTGGTATGATGGATGCAGAGCTTGCAGCTAAGATCATGTACGCAGATGCTTCCGCAGATGTTCTTGCTGAGAAAGCAAAAGAGTACGATGCACTCCAGTCAAGCGTTGTAACAGCAGCAAGACGTGGTTATGTGGACCTGATCTTAGAGCCTGCAGATACAAGAAAATATCTTGTTTCCGCATTTGAGTTATTATATACAAAATGTGCAGGTGTGCCAGATAAGAAACATGGAACAAAATAGAAAGGTGAAGTTATGAAGAAAAAATTATCTTTGATGCTTTGTCTTGTGATTATGACGTTAACAATGGCAGCATGTGGAACAGATCCTGCCAGCGTAGACTATTTCGGAATGGGCTATGATGATCTGAAAAATGGCATGGAACAGGATGTGGCATCTTTAGTAAACATGACGGATGAGAACCGTGAGAGCATCAATGCTTATGGCTCTGACGAAGTGATCAAACTTCTGACTACCTGGGATGATACGGTTGCAGACCTTGGTGCTTATCAGGGACTCGGAGAATTCTCCGTTGATAAAGCACAGAATACCGTGACTACAACACAGATTGTTAAATTCCCGGGCAGAGATGTTACTGTTACATATGTTTACAGTTATGACTATGAAACAGAGCAGCCGGCTTTAACAGATGCAAACGTCGATCTGGTTTATACTCTCGGCGAGCAGATGTCAAAAGCAGGTATGAATACCTTAATGGGTATGGGAACTGTATTTTGCGTTTTGATCTTGATCAGTCTGATCATTTCATGCTTTAAGATCTTCCCTTACCTCGAGAAAAAGAAAGCTGGAAAAAATAATGCAGCAGAGCCTACTGTAGTAGAGCAGGTTGCACAGCGTGAAGAGCAGCAGCTTACGGACGATCTGGAGCTGGTTGCTGTCATTACTGCAGCGATCGCTGCCGGAACAGGAGCTTCCACCGATTCATTCGTGGTACGTTCCATCCATCGTAGATAAGAAAACATATTTTTTAGGAGGATAATCTAAATGAAAAGCTATACAATTACCGTAAATGGAAATGTTTATGATGTTACAGTAGAAGAAAACGGCGCAGTAAGTGCACCATCCGCAGCACCAAGACGTGCAGCAGCAGCTCCTGCACCTGCAGCAGCAAAACCGGCAGCACCGGCAAGCGCAGCAGGAAACGTTAAGATCGAGGCAGGCGCAGCAGGAAAAGTATTCAAGATCGAAGCTGCAGCAGGAACCGCTGTAAAGAAAGGTGACACTGTTTTAGTACTTGAGATCATGAAAATGGAAACACCAGTTGTTGCTCCAGAAGATGGAACAGTAGCAAGCATTAATGTAAATGTTGGAGATATGGTAGAAGCAGGTGCTTTACTCGCAACTTTAAACAACTAATAGTAGGAGGATAACCATGAGTTATATTACGGAGACTTTAAGCAACCTCCTGCATCAGACCGCCTTTTTCAACCTTACAGGGGGAAACTTCATTATGATCGTGGTTGCCTGTATTTTCCTTTATCTGGCAATCCGTAAGGGGTTTGAGCCGTTGCTGCTCGTTCCGATCGCATTTGGTATGCTGCTTGTAAATATCTATCCTGATATTTTTGCAAGCCCGGAGCAGATGAGCAATGGAGTTGGTGGCTTATTCCATTATTTTTATATCTTAGACGAGTGGTCCATTTTACCTTCCCTGATCTTCCTTGGGGTAGGAGCAATGACAGACTTTGGACCTTTGATCGCAAACCCGATCAGCTTCCTTTTAGGAGCTGCAGCACAGTTCGGTATTTTCAGTGCTTACTTCCTTGCAATCCTGATGGGCTTCAATGACAAGGCAGCCGCTGCTGTATCCATCATCGGTGGTGCAGACGGTCCTACTTCCATCTTCCTTGCAGGTAAATTAGGACAGTCCGGTCTGATGGGTCCGATCGCTGTGGCAGCATATTCTTACATGGCACTGGTACCAATCATCCAGCCACCGATCATGAAGCTGTTCACAACCAAAAAAGAACGTGCCATCAAGATGCAGAATTTAAGACCTGTATCAAAACTGGAAAAGATCTTATTCCCAATCGTAGTAACCATCGTAGTATGTGTCATTCTTCCGACAACAGCTCCATTGGTTGGTATGTTAATGCTCGGTAACTTATTCCGTGAGTGTGGTGTGGTTCGTCAGTTATCTGAGACAGCATCCAACGCATTGATGTATATCGTCGTAATCTTACTTGGTACTTCTGTTGGTGCATCTACAAGTGCTGAGGCATTCTTAAATGCAACTACCTTAAAGATCGTTGCTTTAGGACTGATCGCATTCATGTTTGGTACAGCAGCCGGCGTATTATTTGGTAAGTTATTATGCTGGATCACCAAGGGCAAGATCAACCCTCTGATTGGTTCAGCAGGTGTATCCGCGGTGCCAATGGCAGCCCGCGTTTCACAGAAAGTCGGTGCAGAGGAAGATCCTACAAACTTCCTGCTTATGCACGCAATGGGACCAAACGTTGCCGGTGTTATCGGTACAGCAGTAGCAGCCGGTGTATTTATGGCAATCTTTGGAATATAGGAGGATAAAATAAATGTCAGAAGTTGTTAAAAAACCTTTAAAAATAACAGAGACTGTACTGCGTGATGCGCATCAGTCCCTGATCGCAACCAGAATGACAACCGAGCAGATGCTTCCAATCGTAGACAAAATGGATCAGGTTGGTTACTATGCAGTTGAGTGCTGGGGCGGTGCTACCTTTGATGCTTCCCTTCGTTTCTTAAAAGAGGATCCATGGGATCGTCTTAGAAAATTAAGAGATGGTTTCAAAAATACAAAATTACAGATGTTGTTCCGTGGACAGAATATCTTAGGATATCGTCCATATGCAGATGACGTGGTAGAGTACTTCGTACAGAAATCCATCGCAAACGGTATTGATATCATCCGTATTTTCGACTGCTTAAACGATCTGCGTAACTTACAGACAGCAGTAAGCGCATGTAACAAAGAGAAAGGTCATGCACAGGTTGCATTATCTTATACTTTAGGAGATGCTTACACCTTAGAGTACTGGACCGATATGGCGAAACGTGTTGAGGATATGGGTGCAAACTCCATCTGTATCAAAGATATGGCTGGTCTTTTGGTTCCACAGAAAGCAGACGAGCTGGTTCGGGCGATCAAAGACGTGATCGATATTCCGTTAGAACTTCATACACATTATACTTCCGGTGTTGCTTCCATGACTTACATGAAAGCAGTAGAGGCAGGATGTGATATCATCGATACTGCAATGTCACCATTTGCATTAGGTACTTCACAGCCAGCTACCGAGGTTATGGTAGAAGCATTCAAAGGTACTGAGTTTGATACCGGATTAGATCAGAATAAATTAGCAGAGATCGCTGATTACTTCAGACCAATGCGTGAAGAAGCATTAGAGAGCGGATTAATGAATCCAAAGGTATTAGGTGTTAATATCAAGACTTTATTATACCAGGTACCAGGTGGTATGTTATCCAACCTGATCTCCCAGTTAAAAGAGCAGGGCAAAGAGGACAAATACGAAGAAGTACTTGCAGAAGTACCTCGTGTTCGTAAAGACCTCGGTGAGCCACCTCTGGTAACTCCTTCTTCCCAGATCGTTGGTACACAGGCTGTATTCAATGTCTTAATGGGCGAGAGATACAAAGTCGCTACCAAAGAGACCAAAGACGTATTACTTGGTAAATACGGTCAGACTGTAAAACCTTTCAATCCGGAAGTTGTAGACAAAGTACTTGGAGATGAAAAGAAAAACGCAATTACCTGTCGCCCGGCAGACCTGTTAGAGCCAGAGCTTGACAAGATCGAAGCTGAGATGAAACAGTGGAAACAGCAGGACGAGGATGTATTATCTTACGCACTGTTCCCACAGGTAGCAACAGAGTTCTTCAAATATCGTGAGGCACAGCAGAAAAAAGTAGATGCAACAATCGCAGATACCAAAAATGGTGCTTACCCGGTATAATAAATAGCAAAATGAGGACACCCGCTTGTCGGGTGTCCTTTTTGCATGCTTAATATATGCGTAGCAGGAAAAAGAGTATATCTTTTCAAAAAAGATTGTGCTAATATGAGAGAAAAAGACAAAAGGAAAAGGGACAGATGAACGAATTTGAGAAAAAGACTGCACCGCGTAATCCAATCGATACCGAGAGCTGG
>JBNMKU010000106.1:0-6181 GCA_050874505.1 Roseburia sp.
AGTAATCAATGAGAGGCTGCTTGATGTCATTTCCGGCATCGTTGATCCATTCCACTGGAACGGATTTTGCTTCATTTGCAATGTGACTGATCTGGGCGTGTCCGTATGCAACCTGATAAGGTGTATTCGAGATGCGCTCTACTGTTACCATGGATGCGGTAATACCTTCTTCGGAGAGTTCAACTGCCTTCTGACCAAGAGCGAAGGACTCGTCTAAGTCTGTTTTGGAAGCAAGGTGTGCGGCACAACGCTGTAAGACATTGACTTCTACGGAGCGTACCTTTACGCCTAATTTTTCTTTGACCAGAAATTCGAGAGTTTTTCCGGCACCGCTCAGCTGGCTGTGGCCAAAGGTGTCAGTAGACTGTTCGGAAGCACTGATATAATTGCCGGAAGCATCACGGATGCCTTCAGATACGGCAACGATGACATTATTCTGTTCGAAAAGCAGACGTTTAACGTCAAGCAGGAAGTCTTCTTTATCGAATGGAACTTCCGGCAGGTAAATGAGATGCGGTGCTGTATTGTATTCATTTCTTGCAAGTGCAGCAGCGGCGGTAAGCCATCCGGCATCACGTCCCATGATCTCAACGATGGTCACACTTTTGACCGCGTAGATAAAAGTGTCATGGGAGATCTCAAGCAGAGAGGTGGCAATATATTTGGCTGCGGAACCAAATCCCGGTGTGTGGTCGGTCTCGCACAGGTCATTGTCAATGGTTTTTGGAATACCGATGATACGGACGGAACTTCCGATCTTTTCACCATATTCGGATAATTTTTGTACGGTATCCATGGAATCATTGCCGCCGATATAGAAAAATGCATCTACGTTATAATCTTCGAACTGTTTAAAAATATAGACATAGGAAGAATCATCATCCAGATAATCCGGAAGCTTATAGCGGCAGGAACCTAAAAACATGGCAGGTGTGACCTTAAGCCGTTTCAGGGAATCCGGATCTTTTTGCATGAGCTCGGATAAGTTCATCAGCTCATTATTTAAGATACCGGTTATGCCGTTTAAAGAACCATATACGATATCGTATTTGGAAGATTTCATTACGCCGTCAATAACACCGGCAAGGCTGGCGTTGATGGCTGCAGTCGGGCCGCCAGACTGAGCGACCATACAGTTTTTCTGATTCATAGTAAACTCCTTGCGTATGATAGTAACTAATAAATAAAAAAATACATTCCTTATCATACCCAAAATGAATCAGATTATCAAGTCATAGTTTTGATGGAAGAGGAATGGAGAAAAAAATGGAAAAGAAACAATGTGGATTATGCCCCAGAAACTGTGCGGTGGACAGAGCGCAGGGAGAGCGGGGGATTTGTGGACAAACGGATCAGTTAAAGGTTGCAAGAGCGGCGTTGCATTACTGGGAGGAACCCTGCATTTCAGGCGAAGCGGGATCGGGTGCTGTATTTTTCAGTGGTTGTGCCCTGCACTGCGTGTTCTGTCAGAACAGGGAGATCGCAAACGGTACGGCAGGCAGGGAGATCAGCACAGAACGGCTCGGAGAGATCTTTTTAGAACTGATGGAGCAGGGAGCAAATAATATCAATCTGGTCACACCGGGACATTTTGTGCCGCAGATCATTCCGGCACTGGAGTGGGCAAAGGCGCGCGGGATGGATCTGCCGGTGGTTTATAACACCAGCAGCTATGAAAATGTGGATACGATCCGCAGTCTCGATGGACTTGTGGATATTTATCTGCCGGATTTTAAATATATGGACCCTGCATTGAGCGAAAAATATTCCCATGCAAAAGATTATGTAGAAACTGCAAAAGCGGCACTCTCCGAGATGGTCAGGCAGACGGGAGCAGCCGTGTTTGAGGGAGATCTGATGAAGCGTGGAACGATCGTAAGACATCTGGTGCTTCCCGGAAATACCAAAGATTCCAAGGCTGTTATCCGTTATCTTTATGAGACATATGGGGATTTGATCTATATCAGCATTTTAAACCAGTTTACGCCGATCGAGGCACTGATTGCATACCCGGAACTGAACCGGAAACTGACGGAGAGGGAGTATGACGAAGTGGTCAACTATGCGATCGAGCTTGGCGTGGAGAACGGATTTATTCAGGAGGGGGAGACGGCAGAGGAGAGTTTTATCCCGGCATTTGACTGCGAAGGGGTGGAAAAAAAGAGGGATTAGAGGTATAATCAGACCGATGGAGAAAGGGAGGTTTTACTATGTATACAGCAGCAAAAGAAAGATACGAAACCATGCAATATAACCGCTGTGGAAAAAGCGGACTCTTACTTCCGAAAGTGTCACTCGGACTGTGGCATAATTTTGGAGATACATCTTCTTATGAAAATATGAAACAACTCTGTTTTACCGCGTTTGACCATGGGATCACACAGTTTGATCTGGCAAACAATTACGGACCTGCATACGGAAGTGCAGAGAAAAATTTCGGCAGGATCTTAAAAGAAGAATTTTCCCAGTACCGGGATGAACTGATCATCACGACCAAGGCTGGATATGATATGTGGGAGGGCCCTTACGGAAATTGGGGCAGCCGTAAATATCTGCTCGCAAGTCTGGATCAGAGCCTGAAACGGATGGGATTAGAATATGTGGACATCTTCTATCATCACAGGATGGATCCGGAGACACCGTTGGAAGAGACGATGGGAGCCCTGGCATCTGCCGTGTCCAGTGGAAAGGCACTCTATGTCGGATTATCCAATTATGATGGAAAGACATTAGAGCGTGCCACTGCAATCTTAGACGAGTTAAAATGTCCGTTTGTGATCAATCAGAACCGTTATTCGATCTTTGACAGAACGGTAGAGGAAAACGGACTGCTTGAAGCGACTGCAAAAGTGAAAAAAGGTCTGATCACATTCAGCCCGCTGGCACAGGGACAGCTTACCGACCGCTATTTAAACGGCATTCCTGAGGACAGCCGTATCCGCAGGGATGGCAGATTTTTAAAGGAAAGTACACTGACACCGGAACGCATAGAGCAGATACGGAAATTAAACGATCTGGCAGCAGAGCGTGGCGAGAAACTTTCCGAGATGGCACTTGGATGGCTGTTACACCACAAAGAAGTGACCAGCGTTTTGATCGGGGCATCCAAGCCACAGCAGATCTTAGACAATGTCAAAGTGATCGACTGTGCACCATTTACCGAAGAAGAACTGCGCAAGATCGATGAGATTGCAAAGCCAGCCCATTGACAGAAACGCAAAATTAAGTTAAGCTAGTTTGTATAAAAAAAGAAAAGAAATAGAACGCAGAGGGACTGCGCGTGGAGACACAAGCGGTTGAGAAGGTAAAACCTGACTCTTAGAACCTGTCAGTTAAGACTGTCGTAGGGAGCGGAACGAACATAGAAACCCGGTCCGTAGGACCGGGTTTTTCTGCGTCTAATGGAGGATGAATATGGAACAGTATGCAACACAGATGGAAGCGGCACGCAAAGGAATCGTGACAGAGCAGTTAAAAAGAGTAGCAGAAAAAGAGCGCATGAGTGTAGAAGAGCTGATGCCGCTCGTGGCAGAGGGAAAAGTTGTCATCTGCGCAAATAAACATCACACCTGCATTGATCCGGAGGGCGTAGGTTCGATGCTTCGCACCAAGATCAATGTAAACCTTGGTATTTCAAGAGACTGCAAGGATTATGATGTGGAAATGGAAAAGGTAATGGCTGCCGTTGATATGGGAGCACATGCGATCATGGATCTGTCTTCCCATGGCAATACGATCCCATTCCGAAGAAAACTGACCGCGGAGTGTCCGGCAATGATCGGAACCGTGCCGGTTTACGACTCAGTCATCCATTATCAGAGAGATCTTGCGACATTAACGGCAAAAGATTTTATCGATGTGGTACGTCTTCATGCAGAGGATGGCGTGGATTTTGTGACCCTTCACTGCGGTATCACCAGAAAAACCATTGAGCAGATCAAAAAACACAAAAGAAAAATGAATATCGTATCCAGAGGAGGTTCCCTCGTTTTTGCATGGATGTGCATGACCGGAGAGGAAAATCCGTTTTACGAATACTATGATGAGATCTTAGAGATCTGTAGAGAGCATGATGTGACCATTTCACTGGGAGATGCGTGCAGACCGGGATGTCTGGCAGATGCCTCAGATGTGTGCCAGATCGAGGAACTGGTACGTCTGGGAGAGCTGACCAAACGTGCATGGGCAAGAGACGTCCAGATTATGGTAGAGGGTCCGGGACATATGCCGATGGATCAGATCGCAGCAAATATGAAGATCCAGCAGACCATCTGCATGGGTGCACCGTTCTATGTATTAGGACCGCTCGTAACCGATATCGCACCGGGCTATGACCATATCACTTCCGCGATCGGCGGCGCGATCGCAGCGCAGAACGGTGCCGCCTTCCTCTGTTATGTCACACCGGCAGAGCATCTGGCACTTCCAAATGTCGAGGATGTAAAACAGGGTATCATAGCATCCAAGATCGCAGCGCATGCAGCAGACATTGCAAAAGGTGTGCGCGGGGCAAGAGAGATCGACGATAAGATGGCAGATGCCAGACGTGTCCTTGACTGGGATGCACAGTGGGAATGTGCCATTGATCCGGAGACTGCAAAACAGATCCGTGAGGACCGCAAACCGGAGCACGAAGACACCTGTTCGATGTGTGGAAAATTCTGTGCAGTCCGCAGTATGAACAAGGCATTGGCAGGGGAATATATTGATATCCTGTAAGCACAGAGGAATGGAAAAACGTGTGGCGCGAATTGAGAATCTCTGTTACAATAGAAGAGCAATTCGGTTCGTCAAATGAGAAATGAAAAAAATATATTTCGTAGACAGTGAAAATGTAGGGGATGTGTGGGTACAGCTTTTGTCGGTCTCTGAGCCGGAGGATAAGGTCTATGTGTTCTATACGGCAAAAAGTCCGTATATGAACTATGAGAGTGTCAGACGGTTAAAGGAAATCGAGAAAGAACCCGTTTTTGTCAAGTGTTTCGAGGGAACCAATGCTCTGGATTTTCAGCTTGTGACACAGCTTGGCTATCTGCTGTGTCAGGAAAAAGACAGCTCTTACTGCATTGTTTCCAATGATACGGGATATGATGCGGTCGTGCGTTATTGGGGTGAACGTGGATATGATGTGACACGCATGACAGCAAAAGAATGCAGTGAGAAAAAGGAGAAGGGGGAAGAGCAGGAATTTAAAGAGGATACGGTAGGGGAAATCGTTACCGCTTTGTTTTCCTGCATCAGCAGAGAAAATCTGCAAAATCTTCACAATGTACTTGTTTTATTCCTGGGACCAAAACAGGGAAAACAGGTATACCAGAAGATCAAGGGGGACAAGCAGGCTGCTGCGTACTGGGAAGAACACACGGTAAGCAGCACAGAGGAGAGATTTGATATTTACTGCCATCTTGTGTTCGAACATAGTGAGCTTGCGGGAGAGGAGCCAAAAGATTTTGCTTCGTTTCTTCTGAAAGCAAAAGAGAAGAGGAAGAATTTAAATTCTTTGCGCGCTGCGATGCAGGGGCACTATGGAAAAGAAAAAGGCATGAAATATTATGTTCTGTTTAAACCGCATATTAAAATTATGAATTGTATGTAGAAGGAGAGACGAACCTGATCTGCACACATGGGGCATAGGCGTATTTGGCAGCCTGTGCCCCTGTTTATTCATGGCAGAAGTTCGCCCGCAAAGGGGCGATTTATTGGATACTAGGGTGGAAAAATATGGTACAAAAAGAAAAATTGATCCAGTTTTATTTTGCACAGTACAACGAGTGTGCAAAGCGTTTTAAAAAGAAGAACAACACCAGACCGGGAGATTATGAAAAGCGCATCCAGACACTTGGAAAGGTGTTGAAACATACACATCTTTCACCGAATAATCTGGTTCGGCTGGAAGAATATCACAGGCAGATCCGAAACCTCTCCTATTTTGCATTTCGTCAGAACAATCCGGTGGCGATCATGCAACTAAGACAGGTGCTGATCCCGGAGCTGGTGCGCATGGATGTTGAAGCACTGACCAAAGAGGAGGCAGAACTTGTCACGGCAAAAACGATTGAAGGGCTGCGCAAGGAAATGCCTTATGAGATCTGCAAAAAGACATTAAAGACCTTAAGCAGGAACTATTTTGAGCTGGATATTAAAAAACAGATCATCCATATGGTACCGGCAAACCCGGAAC
>JBNMKU010000107.1:0-6073 GCA_050874505.1 Roseburia sp.
ATTGCTCCCGTTCCCGGAGAGCTGGATCGCATCTTATCAGCAGAATTCTTCCGTCATCGGAGATGGAAATACGGTAATAGCCTGGACTTGCACGATCTTACTGGCACCGGTGTTAGAAGAGATCGTGTTCCGCGGTCTGGTCTATACGAGACTGAAACAGGGGATGCCAAAGATCGTTGCGGCAGTGATCACATCGCTGCTATTTGCACTGGTACATGGAACGATCATCTGGGGAATTTATACATTCCTTTTGAGTATGATCTTAATCTGGACTTTTGAAACCTATCAGTCCCTGACAGCAAATATACTGCTTCATCTGTTCTTTAATCTGACAGGTATGGTATTAAGCGGTTTTGGAGATATTTCAGGAGCTGCAGGTATCCTGATGATCCTTGTTGCGGTAGCAATGTTTGCTGCAGGCATGTTCCTGCTTGCCCGCACCAGGAAAGAAACTGTGGCGTATTAAAGGCGGAGCCCCCGGTAAGGGGGCTTTTTTTGTGCAATCTATACAAAGAAAAAGGAAAAATATTGCGCGAAAAGAAATGCAGGTGTTACAATAAATGAAAGCATAATTCTACTTCGTATCTATAGAATGGGTACATTCATTAGAATGCGTTCATTCATCTAACATCGAATCTTAATTCAGAAATCTATGCTTGAAACTCAAATAGTAAAAGCAGGAGGACTGGATCAGGAAGCGTTGGAAAGTTCCTCCTGTAACAAAGGAGGACTTACTATGATGGAAATGAAAGAAAATGACAAACAGCCTGTGGCAAACCGTAGATATAAGGACACTGTTTTTCGGATGCTTTTTTCTGAAAAGGAAAATCTGTTATCTTTATATAATGCTGTGACAGGACGAGAGTATGAGGATGCGGAAGCGTTACAGATCGTAACATTAGAAAATGCAATCTATATGGGCATGAAAAATGATCTGGCGTTTATCTTGGAGACAAATATCTATCTCTATGAACATCAGTCCACGTTAAATCCGAACATCCCTCTGCGAGATCTGTTCTACATTTCAATCGAGTATCAGAAATATATCAATAACAGATCGCTGTATTCGACCACACTGCAGAAGATACCGGCTCCGAAATTCATGGTATTTTACAATGGAACGGATGAGGTGGAAGACCGGGTGGAACTGAGATTGTCTTCTGCATACGAGTATTTGAGTGGCGAGCCGGATCTGGAACTGAAAGTTCTGATGCTAAACGTTAACGAAGGGCATAATAAGGAGCTGATGGAGCACTGCAAACTTTTACAGGAATATGCAAGATATGTGGCAAAGGTGCGGGAATATACGATACAGATGGATTTAAACGATGCAGTAGAATGTGCAATCGAAGCGTGTATCAAAGAGGGAGTTCTTGTGGATTTTCTTCGGGAAAACCGATCGGAGGTCAAGATGTTAAGCATTTTAGAATATGATAAAGAATGGGAAGAAAAGAAGCTTCGCAAAGCAGAGTATGAAGCGGGAATGATGCGTATGCTTGAATTTTTTCAGAATGGAGGAACAATAGAACAGGCAAAAAAACTGATAGATGCTGCCAGAATAGAAAATAATGGAGAAACGCATTGAATAAAACGCGTTGCAATTTATTAGGAAATAAAATATAATAATGAGATATAGAATAGACGGATAAAGCAGGTGATATACATGGCAGAACTTTCAACGGAGCAGTTGCAGAAGATTGTAAAAGAAGAAGATATGAGTATCAAAAAGACCAAGGAATTTGAGAGCCCGGAGGAATTATATGACGAGCTGATTGCCAGTGTGCGCAAATATCATCCGTCTGCTGATATCTCTTTGATCGAAAAGGCATATCAGATTGCGAAAAAGGCACATGAGGGACAGGTGCGTAAGTCAGGAGAACCTTATATCATCCATCCTTTGTGTGTAGCCATTATTCTGGCAGATTTAGAGCTGGACAAGGAGACGATCGTGGCAGGTCTTTTGCATGATGTGTTAGAAGACACTTCGATGACGTCTGACGAGATAAAAGAGATCTTCGGAGAAGAGGTATTGCTTTTGGTCGATGGTGTGACTAAGCTGAAACATCTTCATCTGACTGATAACAATCCAAATGAAAAGGACAAAGCATATGATCGTCTGGAGATGCAGGCAGAGAATCTGCGTAAGATGTTTTCAGCGATGGCAAAGGATATCCGTGTCATCATGATAAAACTGGCAGACCGTCTTCATAATATGCGTACCTTAAAATACCAGTCACCGGAGGGGCAGATCCGGATCGCGCGTGAGACGCAGGAGATTTACTGTCCACTGGCACAGAGACTTGGTATTTCCAAGATCAAGATCGAACTGGACGATCTTTCTTTAAAATATCTGGAACCGGAAGCATACTATGATCTGGTACATCAGATCGATCAGCGTAAGAGTGTCCGGGATGAGTATGTGCAGAGCCTTGTAGATGAGGTGCGTAAACATATTACGGATGCAGGAATACCGGCACAGATTGACGGAAGAGCAAAACATTTCTTCAGTATCTATAAGAAAATGGTCAATCAGGACAAGACCCTGGATCAGATCTACGATTTATTTGCCATCCGTATTATTGTGGATTCGGTCAAGGACTGCTATGCGGCACTTGGTGTCATCCATGAGATGTACAAGCCGATACCGGGCAGATTCAAAGATTATATTGCCATGCCAAAGCCGAATATGTATCAGTCGCTTCATACGACTCTGATCGGACCGGCAGGACAGCCGTTTGAGATCCAGATCCGTACCTATGAGATGCACCGTACCGCGGAGTATGGTATTGCTGCCCACTGGAAATATAAAGAGGCGAGCAATAATGGCGGGGCAGCTGTTCCGATGACGGTCACGGAGGAAGAAAAATTAAGCTGGCTGCGCCAGATCCTGGAGTGGCAGCGGGATATGTCGGATAACAAAGAATTTATGAGCCTCTTAAAGAGTGATCTGGATCTGTTTTCCGATACCGTATTCTGCTTTACACCGACCGGAGACGTAAAAAACTTACCGAAAGGTTCGACACCGATCGATTTTGCATACAGCATTCATTCTGCAGTTGGAAACAAGATGGTCGGAGCCAAGGTCAACGGAAAACTTGTACCGATCGATTATGAAGTACAGAACGGAGACCGGATCGAGGTTGTTACCTCACAGAATTCCAAAGGACCGAGCCGCGACTGGTTAAATATCGTAAAAAGTACGCAGGCAAAAAATAAGATCAATCAGTGGTTCCGCAGCGAGTTAAAAGAAGAAAACATTACACACGGAAAGGAACTTCTGATCGCATCCTGTAAGGCAAAGGGCATCAATTTCCCGGATATCAACAAGCCGGAATATCAGGAGAAGATCCTGCGTAAATATGGTTTCCATGACTGGAATTCCTGCCTTGCGACGATCGGACATGGTGGCTTAAAAGAGGGACAGATCGTCAACCGTATGTACGAGGAATACAAACGGGATCATCTGGCAAGGATCACGGATGAAGAAGTCTTAGAGACCATCGCGGAGAACAAGGAAAAGGAACCGGTAAAACATTCCAAGAGCGGAATTATCGTAAAAGGTCTTTACGATGTGGCAGTTCATTTTTCCAAATGCTGCAGTCCGGTGCCGGGCGATGAGATCGTTGGTTTTGTTACCAGAGGAAGAGGCGTTTCCATTCATCGTACCGACTGCATCAATGTGATAAATTTATCGGATATGGAGCGGGAGCGTCTGATCGATGCAGAATGGCAGCATGATGATGCCTCAAATGGAGGAAACGGTCTGTATCGTGCGGAAGTCAAGATATACGGCAACAACCGTACCGGTTTACTGGTGGATATCACAAAAGTCTTTACCGAAAAAGGGATCGATATTAATGCGATCCATTCCAAGACCAGTAAGCAGGACATCGCAACGATAGATGTCTCCTTTAGCACGAAAGGCAGAGAAGAACTGACAAGCGTGATCGAGAAACTGCGCCAGATCGAGAGTGTGATCGACATAGAAAGAACAACAGGCTAAAGCGAAGAACCAGAGTAGGGGACTGCCACATGGAACATATGTGGCAGTCTTGTTTGTTAGGATAAGGTTCAATTTAAAAAGTGAGAGGATGGAAGAGATATGGCACCTTTAAAAGTAGAACAGTATGTGGTAGGACCGGTACAGACAAATTGCTATTTTGCAATCAATGAGGAAACAAAAGAAATGCTGATCATTGATCCGGGTGCCGAGGCACAGAGACTGATCACAGTGATCGAACAGGAAAAATTAAAGCCGGTGGCAGTTTTACTGACCCACGGACATTTTGACCATGCAACGGATGCGGCAGCTCTTGCAGAAAAATATCAGATCCAGATCTATGCACATGAGTGCGAAAAGGAAACCTTAGAAGATCCAAAACTTAACTTAAGTGGATGGAGTGGAAGGGAAGTTTCCTACCACGCAGACTGCTATTTAAAGGATGAGCAGGAACTCGATCTGGCGGGATTTCATATCCGGGTACTGTTTACACCGGGACATACGGTAGGCGGATGCTGTTATCTGTTTCCATATCAGAATGTCGTATTTAGCGGAGACAGCCTGTTTTGCATGTCGATCGGAAGGACAGATTTCCCGAAGGGAAGTTCTTCGAAACTGATCCGTGCCATTCAGGAGAAATTAATGGTGTTACCGGATGACGTTACTGTGTATACAGGACATAATGATACAACGACGATCGGAACAGAGCGGATGTATAACCCATATTTGTAAAACAGAGGAAAAGAGAAGAATTATGATAGAAGTGAAGTTAAACAAACCGGAATTTGAGTATGATATCCATTCTTTGATCAAGGCATTTTTCCCGGCGGAGTACGTTGGCGTGTCTGCAGAGGAAAAACAGTATGAAGAGGCGGTTACTTTTCGGATGGATGTCTGCTATGGCGAAGATACGATCGCGATGACCTGGTCAGATACTACACACGAAATTGAAATGGTAAGCGTTGCAGTTGATTTCTCCGACCGTGCCGAAACGAAAAACAGGTTAAAACAGACCATTTATCAGCTTTTATCCAGAGTAACGGGAAAAGAGCTTCCATGGGGGAATTTAACCGGTATCCGTCCGACCAAGATCCCGATGAAACTGCTCGAAGAGGGAAAATCAGAAGAAGAGATCAGATCCTATATGAAACAGACGTATTTTGCTTCGGATGAAAAGATAACACTGTCCATCGACATTGCGAAGCGGGAACGTGCCCTGTTAGACCGGATCGATTATGAAAACGGATACAGCCTGTATATTGGTATTCCGTTCTGTCCGACCACCTGTCTGTACTGCTCCTTTACCTCATATCCGCTTGTGAGCTGGGCAGGCAGGGTAGACAGCTATCTGGATGCACTGGAAAAAGAGATCGATTATACTGCGGTTAAATTTGCCGGAAAACACTTAAATTCGATTTATATTGGCGGTGGAACACCGACGACCCTCGAACCGTATCAGTTAGACCGGCTGATCCGCAAGATCAAATGCAGTTTTGATCTGTCTGACTGTCTGGAATTTACCGTCGAAGCAGGACGACCGGACAGCATTACAAAAGAAAAACTCGAAGTACTGCACAAGTGGGGAATTTCCCGTATTTCCATCAATCCGCAGACAATGAAACAGGAGACGCTGGATCTGATCGGACGTCATCATACCGTTGAGCAGACCGTAGAGAGTTTTCGTCTGGCGCGTGAGATCGGATTTACGAACATTAATATGGATCTGATCATGGGACTGCCGGGAGAGACTCTTTCGGATGTAAAGGCTACGATGGAGCAGATCAGGACACTTGCGCCTGACAACCTGACCGTACATTCGCTTGCATTGAAACGTGCGGCACGCTTAAACATGTTTAAGGACGACTACAAAGATTATAAGATGGTAAACACGCAGGAGCATATGGATCTGACGGCATCCTATGCAGATGAGATGGGGCTGCACCCGTATTACCTGTACCGGCAGAAGAGCATGGCAGGCAATCTGGAAAATGTGGGATATGCCAAAGACGGCAAGGCAGGTATCTATAATATCCTGATCATGGAAGAGAAACAGACCATCGTGGCGTGCGGAGC
>JBNMKU010000108.1:0-5963 GCA_050874505.1 Roseburia sp.
TACACTAAAGTATTTCTGTGTACATAGAGCTGACGCGCTGTTTCAGATACATTGAGGCTGTTTTCCAAAAACGTATCGATCGTATTGAGTGTCTCTTCGTCCAGCTGTGTCGGTACATTCTCGCCAAAGATCTCCTCAATAAACATCTGGCAGAGGTTGATTGGAAGCTGGTAGATCAGTCGTCCGATGCCCAGTGTATTGTAGGCAACCACATCCCTGTCTGCATAAAAGATCTTGCCGACATCCAGTGCCATTTTGGCTTCCTTGTAGCTCTTGGAAACATCCTTCAACTCTGAAACGATGGTTCCGCAGGCAATTTTTCCATTGATCATGATCTCTGTATTGAGCATGACCTTGATCGTGGTGGAAATCTCCATCAGATCATCATAATCGCTGTCCTCGTCAAGCTGCTTGATCACGATCAGATTTTGCTCATCCACGGATGTCACAAAATCACCGGACTGCTGGGAAAACATATTTTTCAGCATTTCCAGTGTACCGTTGTCATTTTCCTTTTCCACCTCTACCAAAATAACAGCCCTTCTGGCTGATGTATCCAGTCTCAGCTTTTTGGCGCGGTTGTACACATCAACCAAAAGCAGATTGTCCAAAAGTAAATTCTGGAAGAAATTGTTTTTATCAATTTTTTCCCTGTATGCGATCAACAGGCTCTGCAGCTGTTTGACTGCAATACGTGCCACCAAAACGTGGTCAGCCCGGTCTTTGCATATTACGATATACATGACCTCATCCTCATGAAAAACCTTCATGTAATGATAGTCTCCGATTGTCTGTGACTCGGCCACAGAATTGGTAAACTTGTCTATTGCATCCTGTGAAAAATCTTTTTCGTCCGATGTAGACGCAATCAGAAGTCCGGCGCTGTCTATAACGACCAGACCTATTTTTGTAATTTCCTTTAAATCTCCAATACAAGTCTGTATTACTTGTGCTGATAACAAATGCTCACATCCTTTTTATGCTTCGATTTCAATATCATATTCACGAATTGCTTCGCCGCAAAGCAGCTCTCGCAATTCTCAAACATTCGAAATCCGCTGATTTGTTCAAAAATCTTATCGTGCAAGCACGAACGACTTTTTGACCTTTTGACCCTGATATCATAATCTGAGAAAAGGGAGATACACAACGGTATCTCCCTCTATATTTTTCATAATTGATACTAGTTGGTAATAACCATTTCTGTATCTTTATCAAAGATGTGGATCTTCTCAACATCGATAGCGAATTTAACAACGTCGCCAGGTCTAGCTGTTGTACGAGGATCAACTCTTGCAGTCATAGGGAACTCTTCAAGATCGAAGTATAAGTAAACTTCTGCACCAAGTAACTCGTATACTCTTACGGTTGCTTCGAATGTGCTCTGAGGAGAAGCCTCAACCATCATTTCTGAATCATATACATCTTCAGGACGGATACCGAATGTAACAGTTCTTCCATTGTAACCGCCTTCGATTAATTTTTTAGATTTAGCAGGAGGTAACGGAATGAAGTGACCAGCTACCTTTAATACTGCTGTATCATCAACAACTTCAACAACTGCATCTAAGAAGTTCATCTGAGGTGAACCCATGAAACCAGCTACGAATAAGTTAGCAGGTTTTTCATATAAGTTCTGAGGTGTATCAACCTGCTGGATGATACCATCTTTCATAACTACGATTCTGGTACCAAGTGTCATAGCCTCTGTCTGGTCATGTGTAACGTAGATGATGGTTGTACCTAATCTCTGATGTAATTTAGCGATCTCGATACGCATCTGTACACGTAACTTAGCATCCAGGTTGGATAACGGCTCATCCATAAGGAATACCTTAGGATTACGAACGATGGCACGTCCCATAGCAACACGCTGTCTCTGTCCACCGGATAAAGCCTTTGGTTTACGGTCTAATAATTTCTCAAGGTCAAGGATTCTTGCAGCTTCTTCTACTTTTTTCTTGATCTCATCCTTCGGAACTTTTCTTAATTTCAATCCGAATGCCATGTTATCAAATACAGTCATGTGTGGGTACAGAGCATAGTTCTGGAATACCATTGCGATATCTCTGTCCTTTGGCTCAACGTCGTTCATTAATTTTCCGTCAATTCTGAACTCACCAGAAGAGATCTCTTCCAGTCCGGCGATCATACGAAGTGTTGTAGATTTACCACATCCAGATGGTCCTACGAAAATGATGAACTCCTGATCTTCTACTTCAAGGTTGAAATCCTTAACAGCTTCAAAGCCGTTTGGATATACTTTGCAAATATTTTTTAAAGATAAACTTGCCATTGGTATAAACCTCCTAATATGTTTGCTTCGTTTTTTGATAGTTATACTATACAAAAAAACAGCCGAAATTGCCATATGCCGCCTACACAAAGAATTGTTTGTTTTCTTGTGACATATCACAGTGCTTTCGACTGTTTTTATTCTGTTTCGTCATTCTGACGGAAACTGCATGTTTTTTTATACACTTTGACGGACAACTATTGGATGCCTGTGCTTCCAATGCCGCCGCGGTTTTCATTTCCGAAGTGATCGACCTCTTCAAATACAATGGAAGGCTGATGCTTCTGGATCCGGAACTGGCAGATCCGGTCATTGATATGGATCTCGGTATCCCGCATTGCAAGTGCCGGCATATAGTAGATATCGTCGTCTCCGCAATAGCTCTCATCGATCACACCCATATGGTTGGTCTGGATGATCCCGAAATTTTTAAACGTCGAGCTGCGCGGTACGATCACTGCCTCATAGCCCTTTGGAAGCTCCATGGAGATCCCAAGGTTGATAAGCTTGAATTCGCCTTTTTTTAATGTGACATTCTCTGCTGCACGCAGATCGATCCAGTCACTTTTGCCATCGATATACGTTAATTTTTCAATCTCTTTTGAATGATAGATGATCCTGATCTTCTGCTGTTCCATTTTATGCTTCCCATTCCAATCCACTGTGTTCTGCGCGTCTGTCACGCATCATCAGTTCTTTTACGGCATCTTTTGCCGGTTTATCCTCAAATAAAACTTTGTTGACTTCCTCGATGATCGGCATATCCACCTGATATTTATGTGCCAACGCAATGGCTGCCTTGGCAGAATAAATGCCCTCTACGACCATCTTAACCTCGTCCGTCGCCTGTTTCATCGTATAGCCCTGTCCCATCAACATTCCCGCCTTGCGGTTTCTGCTGTGTCTGCTCTCACAGGTCACGATCAGATCACCGATCCCGGTCAGTCCGCTTAACGTCTCATATTTTGCACCCATCTCAAGGGCAAGACGTCCCATCTCTGTGATGCCTCTGGTGATCAGTGCCGCTTTGGTATTGTCTCCGTAGCCAAGCCCGTCTGCCATACCTGCTGCCAGTGCAATGACGTTCTTTAAAGAACCGCCGAGCTCCATGCCGAGCACATCAGGGCTCGTATAAACGCGGAATACTTCGTTCATAAAGATATCCTGCACTGCCTCTGCGATCGCTTTTTTATGCGCTCCTGCAACAACAGTGGTCGGAAGCTTCCTGCCGACTTCCTCGGCATGGCTTGGTCCACACATAACGGCAACATCCGCCACAGGGATCTCCTGCTCTACGATTTCAGACAATGTCATTAAGGTATCTTCCTCGATCCCCTTTGCGACACATACGACAATCTGTCCCTCTTTTACATAAGGAGCCATACTCTTTGCCGTGCTTCTGGTAAATACGGACGGAACCGCCAGGATCAGAAATTCTTTGCCAGAAACCGCCTCCTCCATATCTGTTGTATAGGAAATGCTCTCCGGCAGCTTTACTCCCGGCAATTTGTCAACATGCTCATGTTTTTCCTGAAGCATTTTGATCTCATCTTCTGCGATCGACCACAGGGTCACATCATGTCCGTTGGTTGCAAGCACCAGAGAAAGTGCACTTCCCCAGCTTCCCGCACCAAGTACTGCTATTTTTTTCTTCATTTTCATCTCCATGCCTTTCCAAAGCTGCTTTATTTTTTCTTCATACCAAATTTATTTTCTGTTCCATTCAGCAATCGTCCAATGTTCGCGCGGTGTCTCCACAGTGCCATACCGGTAAAGCATGCGCTCACAATGTAAAACTCGATCCGATCAGAGGATGCCACCTGTAACATACCATTCTGTCCAAAAATGATCACCTGGATCAGATAAGCGGTCACGACCAGGATAGAACCTAAAGATACATATCTTGTGATGGCAACTGCACCGATAAAAAGGATCAGGCAGATTGGAGCTGCCAGAGGGCAGACTGCCAGGATCATACCAGATGTACATGCAATTCCCTTTCCCCCCTTAAATTTGAGGTAGCATGGGACATTGTGTCCCAGCACAGCTCCGAAACCTGCGTATAATTCCAGTAATTTGATTGAATCCGGATACTTTCCGATAAACAGAAAATGAATGATAACTACTGCAAAGATCGCCTTAAACAGATCGCCTGCAAATGTGACAAGTCCTGCTTTCCAGCCTAACACGCGCAGCGTATTGGTTGTTCCGGCGTTTCCGCTTCCCTGTGTGCGGATATCCACCCCATGTTTTTTTCCCTAGATATAACCGGTCTGAAACAGTCCCAGTAAATATCCAACCGCTAATGCGGCAATTCTTGCCCCGATCATTATTTTTCTTCCTTCCTCTCCCGTATGATAAACTTGAGCGCTGTTCCACGGAACCCGAATGTATCACGAATCCTGTTTTCGAGATAACGGGTATAGGAAAAGTGCATCAGTTCCTTGTCATTGACAAAGATAACAAAAGTAGGCGGTTTTACTGCTGCCTGTGTGATATAGTAGATCTTCAGTCTCTTTCCCTTGTCGGAAGGCGGCTGCTGCATTGCGACTGCCTCTGCCACGATCTCGTTTAAGACTCCGGTTGCCACACGCATGCTGTTGTTCTCAATAACAACGTCGATCAGTTCAAACAGTTTGTTCAGACGCTGTCCTGATTTTGCGGAAATAAATAAGATCTCTGCATACGGCATAAAGCTTAAGATCTGTCGGATCTTTTCGGTATGACGGTAGATCGTCTTATCGTCTTTCTCCACTGCATCCCATTTATTGACCGCAATGATGATACCTTTTCCACGCTCGTGTGCAATTCCTGCGATCTTGGCATCCTGCTCGGTCACACCCTCAGTCGCATCGATCACGATCACGCAGACATCGGCACGCTCAACCGCGGTTACCGCACGGATGATACTGTAACGCTCGATTTCTTCCTTGATCTTGTTCTTGCGGCGGAGTCCTGCCGTATCGATAAAGACATAGTCTTTTCCATTGTAACGGATGTCCGTATCAATGGCATCACGGGTCGTTCCTGCGATATCCGATACGATGACACGGTCTTCCTGTGCCAGCTTGTTGATCAGGGACGATTTTCCAACATTGGGTTTTCCAATAATGGCTACCTTTGGTCTGTCATCCTCTTCCTCGCCCTTTTTGTAGTCAGGGAAATATTTGATGACTTCGTCTAACATATCCCCCAGTCCTAACATGGATGCTGCGGAAACCGGGAATGGATCGCCGATCCCAAGGTTATAGAACTCATAGACATCCGGCATATATTTTTCAAAATTGTCCACTTTATTGACAACAAGCACGACCGGCTTTCCGGAACGGCGCAGCAGATCTGCCACCTTGGCATCCGAATCCTGTAAGCCCTGTCTCACATCCGTAATGAACATGATGACATCCGCTGTTCCAATGGCAATTTCTGCCTGCTCTCTCATCTGTGACAGGATAACGTCTTTGCTCTCCGGCTCGATTCCTCCGGTGTCTATCAAAGTAAATTCGCGGTCCAGCCAGGTTACTTCCGCATAAATGCGGTCTCTTGTTACACCCGGTGTATCCTTTACGATTGAAATACGCTCTCCTGCAAGAGTATTAAACAACGTAGATTTTCCGACATTCGGGCGTCCCACAATCGCTACTACTGGTTTACTCATTTTTACCTCCAA
>JBNMKU010000109.1:0-5914 GCA_050874505.1 Roseburia sp.
GAGCAGCTTGCAGCTACGACACTGACGGAGGGAAACTTTTCCTATCAGGTATCAGGAAGCGTGGCTACGATCACAGCATACACCGGGGAAGAGCAGAGCGTCAGCATCCCGGCAGAGATCGGTGGCTATGCGGTTACTGTAATAGGCGCACAGGCGTTTAAAGATAAGACCACTGTTACATCGATCACGATCCCCAATACGGTGACAGAGATTAAAACACAGGCATTTTACAATACAGGGATCACAAGCTTAAAACTGCCGGCTTCCATCGAGACACTTGGAACCCTGATCATTGCAAAAACGGCAGTGACAGAGATCACGATCCCAAAATCGTTAAAGTCAGCAGCAATGAACTCTGACGGATTAGGACAGCACGGAGCTCTTTCCCGTTGCGATACGTTAAAGAAAGTAGTATTTGAAGACGGGATCACGACCATTCCAAAGGTATGTTATTATTGTCCGAATCTGACCGAAGTTGTCATTCCATCGTCTGTTACGGTGATCGATTCTTATGCGTTCAGAGGCTGCAGCAGCCTTTCGTCTGTAACAATCCCGGAGCAGGTCAAGGAAATTGCTTCGGAAGCATTTTGGGGAACTGCCCTTACAAGCCTTACCCTGCCGGAAGGAATCGAAACGCTTGGACCAGGTATGATTGCCAAGACAAAGATTACAGAGATCACGATCCCGAAGTCACTGAAAGAGGCAGGCAGAACTACCGACGGAGTAGGTTCTTTGGGAGCCCTTTCCCGTTGCGATACATTAAAGAAAGTCGTGTTTGAAGACGGAATCACAACGATCCCGAAGGTATGTTATTACAGTACATCTGTTACCGAGATCGTGATCCCATCATCTGTTACAAAGATCGATAAATACGCTTTCACAGGCTGTACCGGAATGACCGAATTTGTACTTCCGACCGGAGTAACGGACATCGGTGCGGAGGCATTTGCCAGAAATACTAATCTTCAGAGAGTCGTCATCTATGATTCGGCAACAACGATACATAGTTCCGCATTTACCAAGGCAACGCAGTGTATCATCACAGGATATCGCAATTCAACTGCAGAGACTTATGCCAAAGCGAACAGCCTTACGTTTGAAGCCATTAAATATGACATCAAATTTGATGGAAATGGTTCAGATGGTGGAAAGACAGCGAATATGAACGACCGTGAGTGTGGTGTTTCTTATAACCTGACAGAAAATGGATTTACGAGAACCGGTTATAAGTTTAAAAACTGGAACTCACAGAAAGATGGAAAAGGAACTGTCTATAACGATGGACAAAGCGTAAGTAATTTATGTCCACTGTATCATGCACCAAAAGACAGCATTACATTGTATGCGCAGTGGGAACCGATCCAGTACCATGTTCAGTTTGATGGAAATGGTGCAACAAAGGGGAGCATGGATAAGCTGACCAACCTGCGCTATGATAAGACATATGAACTGAAAAAGAATGCGTTTACAAAGACAGGTTATGATTTCATCGGCTGGAATACCAAAAAAGACGGAAAAGGAACCAGCTATGCGAATGCGGCAAAAGTAAAAAATCTTACCACCAAAGATGGGGCAACAGTAAAACTGTATGCACAGTGGAAAGCAAAGAGTTACCGCATTAAATATACGTTAAATGGTGGAACAAACAGCAGCAAAAACCCGGCTACCTACAGCAAGACGACAAAGACGATCAAGCTGGCAAAGGCAACGAAAAAAGGATATACGTTTGCGGGATGGTATTCGGATAAGAAATTTAAAAATAAAGTAACACAGATCACCAAAGGTTCCACTGGAAATAAGACATTATATGCAAAATGGACGGCAAATACCTATACGATCAAATTTGATGGAAATGGTGCGAAAAAAGGTTCTACAAAACAGATCCAGAATGTGAAATATGGTTCAAAAGTCAAATTGACAAAAAATGGATTTGAACGGAAGGGCTATAAGTTCATTGGTTGGAATACAAAGAAAAACGGAAGAGGAAAGACATATAAGGACAAAGCTACGGTTAAAAATCTGACTACTTCCAATAAAAAAACAGTTACACTGTATGCACAGTGGAAAAAGAAATAAAGACAGAAAAATAGAGGAACAACCTATGTTGCTCCTCTATTTTTTTGTACGATCAGTCCGGCATGTCTTCGATGAGATGGAACGTATTCTTTCCGGCATCTTTTGCCTCATACATTGCCTCATCTGCCCGCTGGATCAGATCTGCATAGCTGAGATTGGAAGACTTCGCGGTCACAATGCCGATACTGCATGGGATTGGCATGGTTTCCTTTGTCCGGTCACTGGTGTAGGTGTTGTTTAACTGCTCTAATATATGGGAGGCGATCTCCCTGATGCGCTTTGGTGTTATGGTGCCGAGCAGACAGAAAACAAATTCATCGCCGCCGTTTCTGCCGACTTCGCCCGGAAATTCTTTTTTGAGGACATCCGCGACAAACTGGATAACGGCATCACCTTCTGCATGCCCCCAGTTCGTGTTGTAATTTCGGAAATCATCAATATCCAGAAAACCAACTGTGATCTGCTTCTCTTTTTCGGATGCCTCCTGTACCAGTTCCAGCATTTTCTGTTCGATGGCTTTTTTGTTCTTGATGCCGGTAAGCGGATCACATTCAGCCATTTCGCGCAGATGTCTCTGTCTAGCCTTTTCCTGCATGTCTTCCTCTTCGATAAAGCAGAGCAGCTTATTGATACCGCCAGCGAGCTGTCCCATCTCATCGGTCGTGCGGATCGGAATGCGGATGGAATAATCCTGCGTTTCCTTGATCCGTGCAAAGGTCTGCATAATGGCGTTGATCGGAGAGAGTATTTTCTTTGTAACAAAGCTTTGCGCGATCAGGATACCAATGGCAACAAAACCGAGGGAGAGCAGGATCAGGACGGTATAGGTCTTGGAAGTTTCTCTCTGTGCGGTCAGGTTTTCCGTGATGCGGATGCCCCAGTCCGTGTTTTCTACATTGGAATAATAGGTAACGTAGTCCATGCCCTGATAATGATAGTGGATCTTGCCGGAAGGATTGGCATCGTGGTCGATGGCATCCCATTTTTTCTGAAAATCATTGCGGTCGGAGTGTTTGGTCACAAAATTATCAATGCTGGTCTTCTGTTTGGTGTCTCCGGCAGTGATGATCGCACCGTTTCCATCGAGCAGATAGAACGTGCCCTCTGCAAGAGAGTCCATATTTAACCGCAGGTCATCAAAGTAGGCGGTGTCAAGTTCTTCGGCAATGTAACCGATCAGTTCATTATTATAATAAGCTCCGACGTAGGCAGGAACGACTTTTTTGAGACCGTCATCGGTTCTGCGCTCATAGGTGTTGCCGATCACAAATTCGCCGGTGTGATACTGTGCACTGATATATTTTAAATTACTGATCTCGCTGATCTCATAATGTTCGCTGGAGCCGACAACGCGGAAATTTTTATCCAGGACCGAGATGCTTGCAACGAAAGACACGTATTTTTTGCGCTCCCGCAGCAGGTTGTCCACATAGTCGCGGTTGACTTCGGTATCACTTTCGCCAAGACTGGCTAAGATGGCATCCTGTGTCAGACTGTAGCTTCCGATCATCTGCATCTCATCTTTTCGTTCATCGCAGAAATTCTGGATATTCATGATCTGGTTTCCACTGACCGCTTCCAGATTCCGTTCCGCCATCTCATCAATTTTTCGGTTGGCGGCATAAATGGAGAAAATACCAAAGATGCCGACCGGGAACAGTGTAAAAAACAATAACAGACTTAAAATACTATTTTTTAATTTCATAGCGATACCGTCTCCTGTTTTTATCCAATGTAATCGTTAAATTCAGTATAGCACGGAAAAATTCATTGTCAAAGATACCTTGTCAAGTGAGTTTCCATGTAGTAAAATCGATACAGAAACAAAATGGGAAAAATTTACAGGGAACGGGAGAGTAGTATGGGAAGAGACAGGACAGTAACGGAGCTGGAACGGAACAATAAAACGGCGAAGGCAGGACACCTCATTAATATAGTCGTCGTCATTGCACTTATTTTTTTAGAAACCTCAGCAGGAAAGCGGAGCATGGTTTCTTTTGTGATCGCTGCGGTGATCGGAGTACTTCCGGTGATTGCAGAGCAATTCTTCTGGTTGCGAGACCATGAGTCGGCGGCGATCAAACATCTGGTTGCGATCGGATATGCACTTTTTTATACGGTGGTGCTGTTTACGACATCAAATCAGCTGATCTTCACCTTTGTTTTTCCGATGGTTCTGGTAGTTTCCATATATAACGATGCCAGATATACGATGATGATCAATGTAGGCGTTATCATTGAAAACGTGCTCCACATTATCATCGGGGCATCTACAGGCGGACTTGGATATCGCGATATTGATGATGCGCTGTTACAGATCGGGGTTGTGATCCTGATGGCAGTTTATTCCTATTATACTGCGGTGACATTATACCAGAATGCAAAACAGAAGATCGACACGGTAAGTGATGCGCAGAGTGAGACTGAGAAAGTACTGCACAGCATTTCAGAACTGTCATCCGAGATCAAGGACGGCATTGAAGAGATCAATGGCGAACTGGAAAAACTGGGAAGTGCTTCGAAGAAGACTGGTGTGGCAATGCAGCAGGTATCATCCGGAACATCAGAGACCGCGGATTCGGTACAGCATCAGTTAGAGCAGACAACAGCAATCCGTGAAAAAGTAGAATTGGCAAGTGATGCTTCTGAACATATCAGGGAGAGCATGCAGCAGACCTTAGAGGTATTAGAGGCAGGGAATCGTGATGTAGAGTTTTTAGCACATACGGTGGATGCTTCCGTACAGAATGGCGTAGAGGTTGCAGGAAAGTTACAGACTCTGGATGGTTACATAGAGCAGATGCACTCGATCGTAGAACTGATCAGTGACATTGCATCACAGACCGGACTGCTTTCTCTCAATGCAAGTATCGAGGCAGCGCGTGCCGGCGAGGCAGGAAGAGGATTTTCGGTCGTTGCAACCGAGATTTCCGGTATGGCGACAAGAACCAACGAGGCAACTTCCAATATCACACAACTGATCCACAATGTTGCAACTGCCATCCGTGAAGTGGTTGAGGTCGTGCAGCAGATGATCGATGGTATCAATGAAGAGAAGCAGTCAACGGAAAATACTGTGAACACATTTGACAGCATACAGCAGAACACATTCGCGATCCGCGACAATATCGAGCAGTTGGCAGACCATATCCAGGAATTGAAACATGCCAACGACGAGATCATGGATACAATACAGACGATATCTGCGATTTCGCAGGAGGTTTCCGCACATGCGAGCGAGACACAGTCTGCACAGGAAGAAAACGGTTCGATCCTGGGACAGATCGCACACCGGATGCAGAAACTTGTGGATCTGACTAATCAATAAAAACAGAAAAAGAGAGAAAAACCAAAAGATGTAGGGACGAGGAAAATCGTTCCTACATCTTTTTTTAACGGTTTCATCACATAACCATCACATTTCATTCAGATGTTCTTTAGGTAGCTTTGCTATAGTGAGACAAAAGAAAGTCAGAAATGGAGTAGGAAAGATGTCAGGAAAGAAAAAAATTCGGTGTGTGATCGCAGGAGCCATGGCAGTCTGTGTGCTGCTCGGCGGTGGAACTATTTACCATGTAGTTGCGGCAGCAAAAGATAAAACGCCAGATACGGCAGCAGATACGACAGAGCAGGAAGAGACTGCTTCCACCTCTTTTTCGGAGGATGGAACAACGCAGATCGGATCGGTCAGCCAGATACCGGAATTTTCCGTGAATGCAGTGACCATGACAGTAGAGGAAGTCTACCATGCGGCGGGTGATACGGTGGCAGCAGGAGATGCCCTGCTTAAAATATCAGACGACAGCATGCAGGAGGCGACGGCTTACTATGAGAGCGC
>JBNMKU010000110.1:0-5886 GCA_050874505.1 Roseburia sp.
GCTTAAATCAACACTGTTATATATAAAACAAGGGCTGAATGCTCATTCAAGAGCCTTCAGCCCAGTCACTATCATAGAAGATCACATTTACAGACTTTTATTCACACACTCCCAAATGTAAAAACGGCGTTTTTTCAGTGCTCTCTTGTGAAGTATTCCTGCCAGCTTTTTTAGATTCATGCATGTAAATGTAAGCCCGACTTTTAATTCCATTCGAGCTTTTCCTTTCATCTGCGTATAACGAAATCCATGGTTTTCTTTTGCCGTACCAAATATCCGCTCTATTGTTTCCTTCCTTTTGGAATACAATTCTTTCACACCTATCGTGTAACGAATATCTTCACATCGTTCCATGTAAGGTTCCCATATATGACGCATAACTACTTTTATATGCTCTTTACTTTCTGTGCATTGAGATAAATAGGAACAATCCGCACACACTTTTCTACAGCTTTTGTATTCCCGATAACCATCACGATTAGTTGTACTATAACTCAACACCTGATTGTTTGGACAGATGTAGCAATCATTGTATTCATCATAAGCATACTCATATTTTTTGAAAAATCCTTCCTTGGTCATGGGACGTTTGTATGGGAAAACAGGCATTACATTATCATCTAACAGCAGTTTCGCAATAGCGGGTGTTTTATATCCTGCATCTGCGATTATCGCATCAAGTTCTGTTTTATCCAGCTTATCGTACAGTCCCTTAAATGTACGACTGTCATGCTGATTTCCTGGGTTTACTGTGTATCCTAGGATCCATCCATGCTTATCACAGGCAGTCTCTATTGCATAGGCAAAAACATGCTTATGCTCACCTTTACGGAACCACCCACTGTCTGGATCTGTTGTGCTGCATTTGATTTCTTTTTCAGTTTTATTTGTTCCCGAACTGTCAGATGAATGATTGTCATCTCCACTGGAGCCAGCATTTTTATCATTATCATCCGATTTATCCTTTAGAGGTTTCTTGCCATGGTTTTTTTCGATCTTCATTGATTTCCTGTTTTAACAGTTCTTCATAAAAAAGAGTTTCTTCCTTTGCGACACGTTTGCGCATTTTTTTATTGTTTGCACACGCTTTTACATGCGTTGCATCAACAAAAACTTCTGTCGGGTCTACCAAATGAAACTTATAGCATTCCTCTAAGATATGTGAAAAAATCTGTTCAAACAAGTCTGTATTTTCAAAACGTCTTGAGTAATTTTTCCCAAATGTAGAAAAGTGCGGTACTTTATCGGTCATATCCAAACCTATGAACCAGCGATATGCAACATTAACCTCAATGTCTTTTATGGTCTGCCGCATGCTTTTGATGCCGTATAGATACTGAATCAGCGGAATTTTTATAAGCATAACCGGATCAATACTTGGACGTCCCCAGACTTGAGAATAGGTATCCTCAACAAGGTCATAAATAAAGTTCCAATCAATTGCTTTATCAATCAATCGGAGCAGATGATCAGCGGGAACCATGTCGTCCATACAAAACATTTGAAGTTGATCTCGTTTTTTATCTGCATTCTTAGTCATCATAAGCATTTACCACCTTATTTTGATACAATCATCATATCAAAAAAGAGACTTAAAGTCAGTAGAATCAAGACTTTAAGTTTCCATTTATACAGAAAAATCCGCGACATATGCCGCGGACTTTGTCTACAGTCTGAAACACATCACAGTCCTGTGATGTGTTTTTATGTACTCACTTATTTCTTTTTCTTTGAAGTCTTTGTCTTGTTCAGCTCGGCTTTTTCTTTTTCCAGCTCTTTGTTTGCTTTTACGGCTTTGTCCTTTAAGCGGGCACGCCAGCTCTTTTTGCCTTCCGGTTTCTCTAATGGTCCGCGGACACCGGTTACCCTGGTAATGTAGATACCGCTGACGGTAGCTTTTACTTCTTTTTTGACCGGGATGAGATCAAATACGGATTCATCTGCGATCAGGGACATTACCTTTGGTCCGACCTTAGCTTTTACGATCGGCAGTTTGGAACGGCGCATCATCTTTGGAGTCTGGTCGATGACAACCTGCGGAAGACCGGATTCGGTAATGCGCATTCGCTTTTTATCTATAATCAGCATGGAAACAGTCTGTGCAGCGGCTGCTAACTGTGCATCCTGCTCTTCTTTCTTTTTCTGTGCCTTTTTGCCAAGAAAATACAGGACGATCAGTCCGATAATCAATACGGCTAAAATTACCAATAAAACGATTGTGAGCGTACTCATGGTTTATCCTCCTAAATTCAGTCTGCATAATATTGTAGCATTGATTCCGCGAAAAAGCAATCCAAAACCATACTATGATTGCGAAAACTTTGTGAAAACTTCGGGCTACGGCTTTTATTTTGGGAAGAATTGTGGTATGTTAATAAGGTTAGTGTGAGAAATCAAAACATGCTCGCAGAGGACAGACAGAATTTGGAAAGGAAAAAAAGTATGAAAAAGAAAGTAGTAGCACTTTTACTTGTCGCTATGATGGCAGTAACTGCAACCGGCTGTGGAAACAAAGGAATAACCGATAACGTTCCGGGCACAGAGGCAGTGGAAGCAACCGAAAGTACAACAGATGTAACATATGAGACACCTTCTTTTGATGTAAACCCTTCAGATTACGTGACACTTTGTGATTACAGTAATATCGAAGTAAACATTACCGGCGACTATACCGTAGATGATGCAAAGGTAAAGGATTATTTTTCACAGATCTTTACGAATTATGGACCATTCTACACGGCAGATGATACCAAAACAACGGTAGAAGAGGGCGATATCGTCAATGTAGATTATGTTGGAAAACTGGATGGAGAGGCATTTGACGGCGGAAGTGCCGAGAACCAGAACATCGACGTTTACAATAACTCCGCAGCAGGCGGTGGAAGTGGCTATATTGACGGATTTACCGATGGTTTAAAAGGAGCCAAAGTCGGCGATGTGATCGACTGTAATGTGACATTCCCGGAGGATTACACAGCAGAAAACCTCGCAGGAAAGGAAGTCGTATTTACCTTTACGGTTAATTCCATCCAGAAAGAGATGGCACTTGATGACGTAGATGACAATTTTGCAAAAGAGCAGTTTAACGTGGATACCGTAGATGAGATGTACGATCAGATCGCGAGCATGTTAAAGAGCAGCGCAGAAAGCACCAAGATGTCAGATACCTACAGTGCGATCCAGGATTACCTGTTAGAAAACTGTAAAGTAGAAGTGCCGGAAGATTATCTTTCTGCCCGTGTCAATGATTATGAGAAACAGTTCGTGCAGAGCAAATTAAGCGGAAATGCAGACGGACTGGAGGATTACTTGAGCAGCAACTACAATATGACACTTGATGAGGCAAGAAATGAGTGGACCGAGGGCATGAAAAAGAACATCCAGATGGAGTTCATCATGCAGACAATCGCAGAAAAAGAAAATCTTTCTTTAGATGAAGACGGTTACAACACTTACATCCAGAACATGATCAGCAACAACGGATTTGATTCAGAGGAAGCACTGTACCAGAATTATGGTTATAACGATGCTGCTTTTGGTGAGAAATATTTAAAACAGATCTATGTGGACAACCTTGCACTCGATCAGATCAGGGAGAATGCCGTGGTCAATGAGACTGCAGCAGAGAGCACCGAGGCGGTAACAGAAACAGAGACAGAAGAATAAAAGCATTGCTTTTTTTGCCGGGTACGGCTAAGATAGGGATTAGAGAAAACGATTGTTTCAGGAGGATACAATTATGGATATGGTAAATATAAGGGATTTATTCCGTAAACAGGAGGAATATGCAGACCAGACAGTAACGATTGGAGGATGGGTCAGAAGCATCCGTAATTCCAAAAATTTTGGATTTATCGTGGTAAATGACGGAACTTTCTTCGAGCCGGTACAGGTCGTATATTCCAACGTATTAGAGAACTTTGACGAAGTAGAAAAATTAAATGTCGGAGCAGCGATCCTTGTAACAGGAAAAATGGTAGAGACACCGGGAACCAAGCAGCCATTTGAGATCCAGGCAGAGCAGATTGTGGTTGAGGGTGCATCTACACCGGATTATCCGTTACAGAAAAAGAAACACAGCTTTGAATATTTAAGAACAATTTCACACTTACGTCCGAGAACGAATACCTTTGAAGCGGTATTCCGTGTACGTTCCCTGATCGCATATGCGATCCATAAATTCTTCCAGGAGAGAGACTTCGTTTATGTGCACACACCACTGATCACCGGAAGTGACTGCGAGGGTGCAGGAGAGATGTTCCAGGTAACAACCATGGATCTTGCCAATGTACCAAAGAACGCAGACGGAAGCGTAGACTACAGCAAGGACTTCTTTAATAAGCCGACCAACCTGACCGTGAGCGGACAGTTAAATGGCGAGACTTATGCGATGGCATTTAAAAACATCTATACCTTTGGACCAACTTTCCGTGCGGAAAATTCCAACACGACAAGACATGCAGCAGAGTTCTGGATGATCGAGCCGGAAATCGCATTTGCAGATTTAGAGGATGATATGATCTTAGCAGAGAGTATGTTAAAATACATCATCAGCTATGTATTAGAGAATGCACCGGAAGAGATGGCATTCTTCAACAACTTCATTGACAAAGGACTCTTAGAGAGACTGAACAACGTTGTAAATTCTGATTTCGCCCGCGTTACTTATACAGAGGCGATCGAGATCTTAGAGAAACACAATGACAAGTTCGAATACAAAGTATCCTGGGGCGCAGATTTACAGACGGAGCATGAGCGTTATCTGACCGAGGAGATTTACAAACGTCCGGTATTCGTAACAGATTATCCGAAGGAGATCAAAGCGTTCTATATGAAGATGAACGATGATGGCAAGACTGTCGCAGCTGTTGACTGTCTGGTACCTGGTATCGGTGAGATCATCGGAGGAAGCCAGAGAGAGGACGATTATGATAAGCTGTTAGAGCGTATCAAAGAACTGGGACTGAACGAGGAAGATTATCAGTTCTATCTCGATTTAAGAAAATATGGTTCTGCAAGACATGCAGGATTTGGTCTTGGATTTGAGAGATGCGTGATGTACTTAACCGGTATGTCCAACATCCGTGACGTCATCCCATTCCCAAGAACCGTAAATAACTGCGATTTATAAAATTTGTATCAAAAGGCGAAACTTCTGGAAACGGAAGGGTCGCCTTTTCATAAATACGGGGAGGCAGATATGAGATATTTATTAGAAAATGAACAGTTAAAAGCAGAGATCGATTCGTTTGGAGCAGAAGTAAAATCCGTACAGCGGAAATCCGATGCGCGCGAATACATGTGGTGCGGCGATAAAAAATACTGGGGCAGGACGTCACCGGTGTTGTTTCCATTTGTCGGTGTGCCAAAAGATAAAGAGTACCGCTATGAGGGAAAAACTTATTCCATGGGACAGCACGGATTTGCCAGAGATATGGAATTTACACTGGAAACACAGGGAAAAGACGAGATCTGGTTCGTGCTGCATGAGACAGAGGAAACCCTGGCAAAATATCCGTTTGCTTTTACACTGCACATCGGGTACCGGTTGTTGAAAAATGAACTTACCGTCTGCTGGAAGGTGGAAAACAAGGATGAAAAAGAACTGTATTTTTCCATCGGCGCACATCCGGCATTTAACTGTCCGCTACAGGGAGAAGCAGATAAAACCGGCTATGGCTTGCGGTTTGGCGGACTGACCGATGCCCTGCATCATCATGGAAATACCAAAGACGGTCTTGCGATCATGGAGGATGAAATACTTCCATTAAAAGATGGCTGTGTGACATTCACACCCGGATTTTTTGACCGCTGTACTTATATGGTAGAGGGAGCGCAGACCAAAGAGGTGTCACTGCTCGATCAGACCGGGGCACCGTATGTGAC
>JBNMKU010000111.1:0-5681 GCA_050874505.1 Roseburia sp.
GATCTTTCAATGGATGCCAGACATTTTTTTAAAGACTCCACTTCATCCTTATTGGGGATGATAACAGAGATCAGATCTCTTTTCTGAACCTGATATGCCACATGATAAAATCCCAGATCCTTTCTTGCTGTTACCACTCCCGATACGCCACAGCGTTTTAAATGTTCCTCAATAGCACGCTTTCCCGCATCTACTGCATACTGCTTGCTGAACGGATTTTCTGAGGTCGATTCATTATGGCAGCGCCAGTGATATAAGATACGCGGGACATGTCCGATCGCACCTGCGCATTCACTGCAGCGCAGGATAAAATCATAGTCCTGCGCCCCATCAAAATCTGAGCGGATGCCGCCTGTTTTCTGTACGACTTCACTTTTTACAAGCAGAAAATGTGTGATGTAATTGTTGGACCGAAGCAGATCCAGATTAAAATCCGGTTTTAAATGTGGCTGGAAATGGGTCTTTCCCTCCATATCCACCTTATCCTCATCTGTGTAGATCATTTCCAGACTGCCATCTTTTTTCATCTGAGACACAGCCTCAAACAGCGCATCCGGTGCCAGCAGATCGTCATGATCTAAAAATGCGATCCATTCTCCCTTTGCCATCGCAATCGCAGCATTGGTATTTCCTGCGATCCCCTCATTTTTCTCCAGAATGCGATAAGAGATCCGATCGTCCGCTTTTTCATATTCTGCCACGATATCGGTAAGAACTGTTTTTCCCTGTCCTGCCTCACTTCCGTCTGCCAGACAAAGCTGCCAGTTCTGATATGTCTGTGCCTGCACCGATCCTATCATTTCCCGTAGGAAACGTTCCGGTGTATGATAAAGCGGTACTACAATGCTGATACATGGCATACCACTCCACTGTGCAGCTGTCTTCCTCTGTTTTTCAAGCTGTTCCGGGGTTGCCTTATGTTTTTCATACCATGGTTCATACGGCACATTTTCTGCCTCCATCTTTTCCTGCAGACGGATCCAGAATTCCTTCCACCCATAGTGTTTTAAATACCGTACCCCTTTAACCACCTTTTGCAGTGTTATCTTCTTCATGTTTCCCGTTTCGCTTTCTGATGGATATAAAGCCATCCATCGGCATAATCTTTTCGTTCTTCCTCTGTCATCGTCGCATAATTCTCGAAATCGATCTTTGCCAGGTTCATCTTTGGTTCACCGCATTTAAAGCATTCCACATCCTTACGTCTGGATACGACACGCATCCAGCCACACTCGGGACAGATAAATACTTTCATCATGGGAAGTCCCCCTCTCTGCTTTGCTACCATCAACGCCGTAAGGAAAAATCTGAATTATCCAGAGTCAGGTTCCTGTTATAATAGGGATCTCCCTGCTCTAATATCTCACGCCAGCGTTGAATGAAAGTATCCACTTCGCTCTGGAAGCGTTCCACCTTTTCCGGCGAATCCTCATAGCCTCTTGATTTTGATTCATAGTGATACAACTCTGCATACGGATTGTAAACAACTAATTTTCCAAGTTTTCTGACCTTTAAACAAAAATCAATATCATTAAATGCAACTGCAAGTTCCTCTGTCATTCCCTGTACTGCTTCGTAAACGCTGCGTTTTACCATCATACATGCTGCTGTGACCGCAGAATAATCCTGCACACAGCAGATCCTTCCAAAATATCCTGTATCATAACGCGACTTACCGATAAAAGTATGTCCTGCCGTTCCTCCAAATCCAAGTACTACACCGGCATGCTGGATCGTCTCATCCGCATAGAGAAGTTTCGCTCCAACAATTCCTACATCCTCTCTCATGCAGCATCCGAGCATCTCTCCAATGACATCCCCGGAAATCATTTCCGTATCATTGTTTAAGAGCAGATAATAACTTCCTTTTGCCTCTTTTGCTCCAAAATTGTTAATTTTGGAAAAGTTAAATCCGCCTTCGTAATAAACCACACGCACATTGGTATGCTCTGCCTGTATCTTAGTATAATAATCAAACGTTTCCTGCTCGGTGCTGTTATTTTCAATAATGATGATCTCAAAATTGCGGTAAAGAGATTTCTCCTGGATCGAGTGCAGGCATACATCCAGATCCCTGCTATGATCCTTATTCGGGATCAGTATCGAGACAAGAGGCTCCTCCTGCCATTCATAAACCGTCCGGTACATCCCGTAGAACTGTGCATTTTCCACCTTTGCCGGTATGTTACATCTCCTGTAGTGTGCTTCCACAGCTGCCCTTCCTGCCTCAAACGCATAGAGTTTGCTCTCCGGATTGGCTGCTGTAGAATTCATATGGCATCTCCAGTGATATAAGATTTTTGGAATGTGCCCGATCTTTTCTGCCTTTTCACAGCACCGCAAGATAAAATCCAGATCCTGTGCTCCATCATAGGCAGGATCAAATGGTCCGGCAAGCTGTGCCGTCTCCCGTCTGACCGCAAACAAATGGCAGATATAATTCATGCTGCATAACAGATCCAGGTTAAAATCGGGTTTGAAATGCGGTTCAAAATAAGTCTTTCCATCCATGCTGATCTTGTCTTCATCCGAATATAACACGTCGTAAGGTGTCTCATTCAATGTCTTTGCCAGTTCATACAGTGCATCCTTTGAAAGAATATCATCATGATCTGCAAGCACCAGATAATCCCCGCCTGCGAGCGCGATCGCCGCATTGGTATTGCCGGAGATTCCCTGATTGCTGTGCAGATCGCCAAGTAAGATCCTGCCGTCTTTTTTCGCACACGCCTCTAAAAATGCGACTGTCTCATCTTCGAGTTCTCCTGCCAAACACAATTCAAAATTCGGATAGGTCTGCTCCAGGACAGACTCCAGCATTTCCCTCAGATAGGAAAGTTCTGTCCGATAGACCGGAACAACGATCGAGAATTTCGGCTGATACGAAAATATCATCTGACGCTGCGCCAAAAGTTCTTCCTCGGTCACTCCGTATTTTTTCCGCCATCTGGTATAAGTAGTCTCTTCCTTCTGGCTGATCTTGGAGTGAACCTTGTGGATGGTCGGCGCGATACCGTTTCGCTCCAGATAACGGAATGCTGCTCCTGCCTTTTCTATGATGTACTGCCATTTTCCACCATCATCCCATTTTCGCAGCCTGAGTTTTGCCGAACGCTCTGCACTTCGCATGACAAGGAAATATTTTTTCCCCGCTCCGCCTTGTGTCGTCTTTACGAGGAAACCTGGTCTTGCATCTTTCTCGCATTCCGGGAACACGGACATTAGATCTTTCCGGTAATAATGGTCGATCTGGATCGGAAGTGGCTGCCCCTTGGCATCCTGTAAATAAAGATTTACCTCTCCTGCACCCATACACCAGCCTGTCACCGTCACCTGCTCTCCGTCCTTGTGACAGTTTTCCACATAATATTCCAGTTTATGTTCCATTCTACACAGTTTGCGCACCGAAGTGCGGTAAACCTGTTTTCTTCCCACTTTTTCATCAGCTTTCAGATAAAACTGTTTTCCATCTCTCCACTGCGCGGGCAATTTTACCGTTCCGACAACTTCTTCATTTATCTCATTGATACTGCCAAGATATTTCTGTCTGACTTCTGCTCCGCGATTGATATTAATTGCAACCGGAAGTTCAGCACCATCCAAATACGCATACAGCTTGCGGCTTTCTGCCTTTCCATCGAAGAACCAGCCAACAAAGATCAAAGTATCATTATCCGCCAGATGAAATCTCAGCTTTTCTACAAAAAATCTCTGTGTATCCATTCGTATTCCTTCCAAAATCTAGTCTCTGAAATAGATATCTCTCGTATACACTTTTTCCTGCACATCTTTTAACATCGGATCAAAACGATTTGCAACAATGACATCGCTCATTGCGCTAAATTCATCAAAATCCCGGATCACCTTTGCGTTCTCAAATGTTTCTGCCGATAAGGATGGATCATAGATCACAATGGTAACACCTTTGGCACGGATCCGCTCCATCACACCTAAAATAGGACTCTGTCTGTAATTGTCCGAATTTGCTTTCATGGCAAGACGGTAAATTCCTACCACCTTGGGATTTCTCTCTAAGATCTGCTCTGCAATGAAATCTTTTCTGGTACGGTTGGCATCGACGATCGCTCCCATAATATTGTTCGGGATATTGTCATAGTTTGCCAGGAGCTGTTTCGTATCCTTTGGCAGACAATAACCACCATAGCCAAAGGAAGGATTGTTGTAGTGGTTTCCAATACGCGGGTCATAGCCAATACCCTCGATGATCTGCTTTGCATCCAGCCCCTTCATAGCCGCAAACGTATCCAGCTCATTGAAAAATGAAACACGCAGTGCCAGATAAGTGTTGGCAAACAGCTTGACTGCTTCTGCTTCTGTCAGATTGGTAAATAAAGTCGGGATCTCTTCTTTGATCGCGCCCTCCTGCAACAGATGTGCAAATGTCTCCGCCGCTTTTCTTGCAGTCTCATCGCCTGCTTTGGAGCCAACGATGATCCTGGATGGATATAAGTTATCTAACAGTGCACGTCCCTCTCTTAAAAATTCCGGTGAAAACAGGATCCGGTCTGTGTGATATTTTTCACAGACTTTCTCAGTATAACCTACCGGTATGGTGGATTTGATCACCATAACTGCCTGTGGATTGACCTCTAATACCAGTTCGATCACTGCCTCCACGGAGGAAGTGTCAAAGTAGTTTTTCTTTGGATCATAATTAGTCGGTGTGGAAATAATAACAAAATCCGCATCGCGATACGCACTCTTTCCATCTGTCGTAGCGGTCAGATGCAATGGTTTACTGCTTAAATATTCCTCGATCTCTTTGTCCACGAGCGGGGATTTTTTCTGATTGATCATGTTTACTTTTTCTTCTATGATATCTACCGCATATACATCATGGTGCTGTGCTAACAAAATGGCATTTGATAAGCCAACATATCCGGTTCCTGCTATTGCAATCTTCATATGATTCTCCATTCCGCGTTTCTTTGAATGCTTTTATTCGTTTCACATTTCTTTATAGTATCATTTTCTACCCCTACTTGCAAGTTTGAAAGAAGTTTACATTTTTATTTGTATTTGCTACATTATAGTTACACTGAATAAGGAGATACCAGACACTATGAGAAAAAAACGATATCTTTCCGGTACATTTCTGATCCTTTGTGCCGTGGCACTCTGCACTCTTATTTTTTTACAGAGCGCTGCCTCCCGCATGGATGTGACCGGATATACACCAGACCTTTCCACCGAGTACCTCTTAACCCAGTACCCGGATGCAAGCGGCGTGCAGGCAACCTGCTACACCATTGAAAACGAAAATACTTTTATCATCATTGACGGTGGCTGGGCAGAAAATGAATCCAAGCTGCGAGGTATCATTGCAGACCACAATGATCACGTGAATGCCTGGATCATTTCCCATCCGCATCAGGATCATGCCGGTGCGTTCAACCGCATTTATGCAGATCCGAAAGGGATTACCATTGACGCCATCTATGACAATGGATTTGACTATGATTTCATTGAGTCTGTCGGCGAGCCTTATGACGACATTACTGTGATGGAGACTTTCCACCAGCTGACCCAGGATGCACCAAACCTGACCCACTTACACCGCGGCGATAGCTTTGCCATAAGCGGACTTCGTTTTGACATCTACAACGCCTACGACGATCAGGTGCTCTCCACCGTCGGCGACGAAAAAGACTACCAGAACA
>JBNMKU010000112.1:0-5583 GCA_050874505.1 Roseburia sp.
TAACGGCAGGTGTTCCAAGACGTACACCACTTGTTACGAACGGAGACTTCGGATCATTCGGGATCGTATTCTTATTGCAGGTAATATTGACAGAATCTAATAATTTCTCCACTTCTTTTCCAGTCTTGTCATAGTTGGTCAGGTCTACGAGCATTAAATGGTTATCGGTTCCACCGGACACGATCTTAATGCCTCTGTCCATCAGACCCTTGCACAGTGCCTGCGCATTGTCAACAACATTCTGCGCATATACTTTAAATTCCGGCTGTAATGCTTCTTTTAAGCAGACTGCCTTTGCTGCGATCACGTGCATTAAAGGTCCACCCTGGATACCCGGGAAGATTGCCTTGTTGAAATTGTATTTATCTGCCACTTCCTGATTGCATAAGATCATACCACCACGCGGTCCGCGTAAAGTCTTATGAGTTGTGGTCGTTACAACATCTGCATATGGGATCGGGCTTGGATGAAGTCCTGCTGCTACCAGTCCTGCGATATGTGCCATATCCACCATCAGAACTGCTCCGCATGCGTCTGCGATCTCACGGAATTTCTTGAAGTCGATCGTTCTTGCATATGCAGAAGCACCTGCGATGATCATCTTCGGCTTGCACTCCATTGCGATCTCCATGACCTTATCATAATCAATAAATCCCTCATCATTGACTCCGTAAGGAACAATATGAAAATAAGTTCCGGAAAAATTGACCGGACTTCCGTGTGTCAGATGTCCGCCGTGGTCTAAGTTCATACCCATAACGGTGTCACCCGGTTTTAAGACGGCAAACTGTACTGCCATGTTTGCCTGTGCACCGGAATGTGGCTGCACATTGACATAATCACAGCCAAACAGTTCTTTGGCACGCTCGATTGCCAGACGTTCTACGACATCCACGCAGTCACATCCGCCATAATATCTCTTTCCGGGATATCCTTCCGCATATTTGTTGGTCATTACGCTCCCCATTGCAGACATTACTGCCGGACTGACCCAGTTCTCTGATGCAATCAGTTCGATGTGGCTGTTCTGTCTCTCAAACTCAGCTGTGATTGCATTTGCCACTTCCATATCTACTGCCTGAATATCTTCCAGTGTATACATTTTCGTATTCTCCCTTCGCTTACTGTCTTTCCATGAAAAACATCTGTCTTTTTCAGCTATACTCCCCATTATATATGACTTACTTTTTTTTCGCAATCACAAAAGCGTTTTTTTCTATAACAATTTATTATAAATGATATAAGCCATACTTACCAACAAGCAGATACGCTGCAACGACCTGTGCGATAAAGATCGCCGGCATCCCGATCACAAAATACCAGTGTCTTGTCTTATGATGGAACACATACATGCCCACCCAGGTTCCAAGGCTGCCGCCAAGCAGGCTGCACAAAAATAACGTACGTTCCCGGATGCGCCACAGATGCCTTTTCGCCCGGAATTTATCCACACCCATCAGACAAAATCCAAGCAGGTTGCACAAAAACAGATATCCCATTCCCACAGTTACATTCATATCGTCTTCCTTCCTCTCATATACAAAAACTGCCACATGGGATTCCATGCGGCAGTTTCTCGTTTTTCTATATTACATACTTTTACTCTGTAATTTTATTTTTTCCCAGATGAAGTTTCATCTCAAACCATAACTCGGTAGCAACACAGATAGAACTGTATGCACCACAGAGCAGACCTGCCATCAATGGGAGTGCAAATTCACGGATACTTGCCACACCTAAGATGTAAAGCAGGAATACCATGATAAACGTGGTAATGGATGTATTGATGCTTCGTGAGATCGTCTGTGTTAAACTGTGGTTTGCCACATCTTTAAGCACTTCTCTGGTAATCTTTCCATGTTTGTTTGCAAGGTTCTCACGGATACGGTCAAAGATAACGATGGTATCGTTGACAGAGTAACCGATGATGGTAAGCATACATGCAATAAAGGTATTACCAACCGGAATACGAACCAGTGCATATACAGTAAGTACGACTAATACATCATGGATCAATGCTGCGATCGCTGCTGCACCAAAACGGATATCCTTGAAACGGAACCAGATGTAGATCAGCATACAGATCGTAGATACGATAACGGCTACGATCGCATCGGAACGCATCTCACTACTGATCGTCGAACTGATACTCTGGTAAGTGATCGTGCTCTCGTCAACACCAAATTTATCTACCAGCATATCCTGAACGTCTGCACGCTCGTCCTGTGTCAGGGTACGTGTCTTTACGGTAACCTGTGTGGTTCCCTCTACACGGTTTGCCTGAATGTTGTTATCGCCTACAACAGCTGCAAATTCAGGAATGATCGTCTGCTCGATCTCATCGATCGTGTAATCCTTACCAAAATCTGCTGTTGTGGAAGTACCGCCTACAAAGTCAAGGCTGTAATTGAGTGCCTTATCTCCTCTGGCTCCATGTACGCCCATTCCAACAAAACCTGCCAGGATCAATACTGCGGATAAAATAAAGAATGCTTTTCTGTGTCCGATAAAGTCGATGTTCTTTCTCTCTTTTGCTTTTCCATAGAATTTCTCGTTTTTCAATCCAATTCCATAGAGTGCATATAAGATCCATCTTGTGATGACAAGTGCGGTAAACATGGATAACAGGATACCGATCATCAAAGTATAAGCAAATCCTTTTACGGTACCGGAACCAAGTGCCATTAAGACAACGGCTGCGAGCAAGGTAGTGATATTACCATCTAAGATTGCTGACATTGCCTTCTGGAAACCAACCTTCATAGAGGTCTGTACGGTCTTGCCGGATGCGATTTCCTCACGGATACGTGCAAAGATAACGACGTTGGCATCCACCGCCATACCGATACCAAGGATGATACCTGCGATACCCGGTAAGGTAAGTGTGATCTCAAACAGATATAAGGTTGCGATCACAAGTCCTGTATAAATTGCCAGGGCAATTGCTGCTGCAACACCCGGTACTGCATAAAAGACGATCATAAAGAGCATAACGATGATAAGACCGATCGCACCAGCTTTTAAACTGCTTGTGATCGCCTGTCCACCCAGCTGCGCTCCAACTACGCTCGACTCCAATTCCTCTAACTGTAAAGAAAGGGAACCGATACGGATCTGTGTTGCCAGTGCCTGAGCCTCTTCAAATGTGCTCTGTCCGGAAATCTGTGCGGTACCGCCTGTGATAGCTTCCTGTACCTGTGGGTAACTGATGACTTCGCCATCGTATACGATTGGGAGATAATTGCCCACATTTTCCGTAGTCACTTTACCAAATGTCTTGGCTCCCTCATCGGTTAAGGTAAGCTGTACGATGTACTGCTTATTTCCATAAGTATCTGTTGTTGTGGTAGCCTGTGCATCTGCTACCTGATCTCCTGTCATGAATACAGTTCCGTCAGAGAGCTGAAATTCCAGGGAACCAGGATTTCCCAGTTCCTCTAAGATCTTGTCCGCATCTGTTACGCCCGGGATCTCAACCGTGATACGGTCATCTCCCACCTGATAAACGGAACTCTCTGTGCTATAGCCTTCTACACGCTTCTGAAGCTTGTAAATGGTGTCACTCATATCTTCGGCGCTTGGATTGTCATCCACAACCTGATATGTGATGGAAACACCACCGGATAAGTCTAATCCTAACGGAATGCTCATATTTTCCCCAACACCGGTAGAGGAAAGAATGATAGACGCATAGTAGGAAAGACCTGCTAAAGCAAGGAGGATCACAACTAATATGGCTGCTGCTTTACTCTTTTTCATTTCTTTTTTCCTTCCTGTTCTTTTCTTCTGCCAGACACCTGCTTATTCAGCCAAAGCCGCTTTGATCATGATCGCACATTCAATACGCTTTTTCTGAAGTTCACATCCGATGTCATATGCCCCAAGGATATCATTGCTGAAATTGTACGCATTTGCTGCACAGCCACCGCTGCAGTAAAATCTTGCAAAACAGTTGCGGCATTTTTCTTTTGCATATACGTTACAGCATTTGAACTCATCCCTGATCTCTGTGTTTTTCACACCCTCGTCTACATTTCCCATAAGGAATTTTTCATTTCCTACAAACTGGTGACAAGGATAGAAATCACCCCAAGGTGTCACTGCAAGGTACTCTGTTCCGGAACCACAGCCGGACAGACGTTTTGCCACGCATGGACCACCCTCTAAATCTATCATAAAATGGAAGAAATTAAAATCCCGTCCATCTTTATGTCTCTCTACCATCTCCGCTGCTAACTTGTCGTACTCTTCAAACAGTTTTGGCAGATCCTCTTCTGTGATCGCGTACGGCTCTTTTGGCTCTGCTACAACCGGCTCCACTGAGATCTGTTTGAATCCAAGATCTGCAAGATGAAGGACATCTGCTGCAAAGTCTGTGTTATAGTGAGTAAAGGTACCTCTCACATAATATTTGTCCTGATTTCTGCTCTCAGCAAATTTCTGGAACTTCGGCACGATCAGATCATAGCTTCCTGCTCCCTTGCGGAACGGACGCATCTTATCGTGTACTTCTTTTCTTCCGTCGATACTCAGCACGACATTGCCCATCTCTTTGTTACAGAATTCCATGATCTCGTCATTTAACAGAACTCCGTTTGTGGTCAGGGTAAAGCGGAATTTCTTATCGTGCAGTTTTTCCTGCTCTCTTCCATATGCAACCAGATCTTTTACCACCTGGAAATTCATTAACGGCTCTCCACCGAAAAAGTCCACTTCCAGATTTCTTCTGCTTCCGGAATTGGCGATCAGAAAATCCAACGCTTTCTTTCCTACTTCAAAGGACATCAAAGCTCTTCTTCCATGGTATTCTCCCTCTTCTGCGAAACAGTACTGGCATGCCAGGTTACAGTCATGCGCAATGTGCAGGCAGAGTGCCTTTACCACCGTCGGACGTTTTTTGAAGTCCATGATATAATTTTCATAAGTGTCTTTTGTGAAAAGAGACTCTTCATCAATCAGAGCCTGTACCTCTTCTAATGCTTCTTTTACCTCTGTCTCATTGTATTTTTCAGACAGTGTCTTTATCAATTCTTCCTTTGAATACTGTTCTACCGACGCCTGATTGATAAAATCAATAACATCATAGGTTACATCATCCACAACATGGATGGCACCACTATTTACATCTAAAACAATATCATAGCCGTTGTTCTTGTACTGATGAACCACTATAATATTTCCTCTCTTTCCTTAGATAAACATATCTGCCCACAACATGGGCAGATAACGTACAAATGACCGCACGCAACGCGAACGGTCGTTTGTTGTAAGCATTTTCTTGTAGGCTTTTGCCCGATAGGACAAAAACTTATTTGTTCTCGCAGCTCTGGTTTCCTACTGTGCAGGAAGTTTTGCATGCTGACTGGCAGGAAGTCTGGCACTCACCACATCCGCCTTTTTTGATCGTGTTCTGTAATCTCTTGGTATTTAATGTTTTTACATGTTTCATATCAGTTTCTCCTTTATTCTAATATGGTATAGATTCGCAGTTCAAAAACTGCCAGATTTCTATTAACTTCACAAGTATAACACAAGTGTTTCCATATGAAAAGCCCTTTTTCACGGATTTTCCGTCCGGGAAGA
>JBNMKU010000113.1:0-5530 GCA_050874505.1 Roseburia sp.
GCCTTCATGGAAACCGGATTGGCATTGTAACAGTCATCGATAATGGTCATGCCGTTTTTGTGGATCAGATTGCTCCTGCCACCGATCGTCTCTACACTTTCTATTCCACGGCAGATCTCGCTTTCATTTAATCCAAGCTGCAATCCGACTGCTGTTGCCGCAAGCGCATTATAAACGTTGTGCTCTCCGGCGATCGGGATCGTCACGGCAAAACTGCTCTCTGTTCCACCTGCATGGCGGATGTGGATCACTGCATTGGTTCCGGTCAGTCCGACGGCACTGACATCGGTTGCATAGATCTGTTTTGCAGCCAGAGTCTTTTCGCCCTCTTCGGTCTCAACCTGCTTTGGTTCTGCCCCAATACCATAAAAGACTGCCGGTCTTCCGTTTACCATCTTCTTGTCACAGAGCTTATCGTCATCCCCGTTTAACACGGCAACTCCGTCCGGTGTCAGGTGTGCAAAACTCTCTGTTTTTGCTTTTAAGATGCCATCTCGGGTGATCAGGTTTTCCAGGTGGCAAAGTCCGATGTTGGTGATCACGCAGACATCCGGATGCGCCATCTTTGCCAGACGGTCCATCTCTCCAAACTCTGAGATGCCCATCTCAAGGACTGCAATCTCATGTTCCTGCCTGATCTTAAAGATCGTAAGCGGCAGACCGATCTCGTTATTGAAATTCCCCTCCGTCTTTAACACGCAGTATTTTTCGGAAAGAACCGAGGCGATCATTTCCTTGGTACTGGTCTTGCCGACACTTCCGGTGATCCCGACCACTTTGATATCGAGGGAATCCCGGTAGTCCTCTGCCAGCTTTTTCATTGCTGCCTGCGCATCGTGCACAAGGATATATGCCCCCTTTGGATCAGTCAGTTTCTGCTCGGAAAAAACTGCCAGAGCTCCTTTTTCAAATACATCCGGGATAAAACGGTGTCCGTCTACCTTTTCCCCGCGGATCGGAATAAACAGATTGCCCGGCTGCACCTGTCTGCTGTCGATCACAACACCGGTGATCTCTTTCGTGCGGTCTGCCTCACATCCGATATAGGTGCCGTCACAAACTTCTGCGATATGCGCCAGAGTCATATTTTTCATAGAATCCTGCATTACATTCTCCATTCATCCTGTTATTTGTTCTGCTCATATTTTCGCAGTGATACCTCGATCAGTTTCTCACACAGCTGATTGAAATTCATTCCGACCACGTTTGCCTCCTGTGGCAGCAGGCTTGTCGGTGTCATTCCCGGAAGTGTATTGGCTTCCAGACAGAAAATCTCATTGTTCTTATTCAGCAGGAAATCGGTACGGGAATAGGTGTCAAGTCCGAGTACTCTTGCCACCTGCTCTGCATAATGCTGCATTTTCGCAGAAATCTCTTCCGGCAGATCTGCAGGACAGGTTTCTACTGTGCTGCCTGCTTTATATTTATTCTTGTAATCATAAAAGCCGACAACCGGTGCAATCTCAATGACCGGAAGTGCCTTAAAATCAATGACACCAACGGAGAACTCCCTGCCCTCTACATATTCCTCAATGATCAGTTCATTTTCCCAACGGAACGCCTCATCAAGCGCTGCCTTAAATTCTTCCTTTGTATGTGCAATGGAAACACCGATACTGGAACCACCACAGCATGGTTTTACCACACATGGAAGTGAAACACCAAGTGTCTCTACGTCATCCGTGCGATCTTCTTTTTTCATGGCTGCGCCCTTTGGACATGGGATATGGCTGTGCTCGAATAATTTCTTTGCCATGCCTTTATCCATTGCCAGTGCACTGCCCAGGTATCCGGTTCCTGTATATTTTACACCAAAGAGATCAAACACTGCCTGTATCTTACCATTTTCTCCATTTTCTCCATGAAGTGCCATAAAGACAATGTCTGCCTCCTGACAGATCTCGATCACGTTTGGTCCAAAGAAGTTATCCGACTGGTCTTTTCTCGAAGCCTTTACCTTTGCCAGATCCGGTGCTACTTCCGGGATTCCCTCGACTTTTACACTGACTTCTTCACTCCGGTCAAAAATTCCTGTGATATCTTCTTTCTTATCGCTATATCCCATAAAAACATCCAGTACAATGACCTGATGTCCATTCTCACGTAATGCCTTTGCTACCATATCTCCTGTCTTAAAGGAAACATCTCTCTCTGTACTTAAGCCTCCTGCTAAAACAACTATCTTCATGATCAAATCTCCTTACCACTATTAAAACATTTCTGCTTTATAGTATACCTTTTTCCTGATGGTGGCAAGGGATAGACGGTGTTTTTTTGCCGGACATGCGTAACAGCCACTGGAAAATCTGCCGCGCAGCCAGATCCTCTTTCTGTATCATACTTCCATACCGGAAAATATCCGTTTCTGTGACCTCCCAGTCCTCCTGCAATGCCTGTTTCACAATGCCGCATAAAACTTCGATCCTTCTCCGGTTGCACCACGCACAGTCACAGATGCTCTCCCACAGAATAGGGTCTCTCCATACCATATTTAACAACTGATCCAATGTTTCTTCTACGGAGCGTTCTTTTTCCTTTCGTTCTTTCTCTGTTCCTGTCTGCTCTGTTTTCGCTTTCTCTTTTGTTACATTCATTTTTCATAATCCCCCTGTTTTCGTCTTTTGTCATTTATTTTTAGTATAATATATTTACGACTTTTGTAAAGTCGCTTTTTGCGTAGAAAACAGGGGTGTTTCTTCGTGATCACAGAATGTCCGCAACGCATACCTTCTATGATATTAGAGAAATACGCAGTCTTCTTTTCGTATCGTCAGATAACATTCTTTTCCCGGTGTGTGCATTTCCTGATGCTCAAACAGCACATCCACGTTTAATCTCTCTTTTCCTGCCAGTACCGTATACCTTAAGATGTTGCCATGCACAACCGCATTTTCTATGATGCCACGGATCTGGTAAGCCGTTTTCTCTTCTGATCCGGTATCTGAAATCTTTATCATCTCCGGCCGGATGCCGACATGCCCGCATTTTATTTTATCCTTTACTAACGATGAAAATGCCTCCCCGGTAAGCAGGTTATAATTTCCGATAAAAGATGCGGCAAACAGAGTTTTCGGGGTCTGATACAGGGTCGACGGTGCCGCCGACTGTTCGATCTTTCCCTCATACAGCAGGTGGATCTCATCCGACATGACCATCGCTTCTTCCTGATCGTGCGTTACAAAAATTGCCGTAATATTTAATTCTTTCTGGATCCTGCGGATCTCCGTCTGCAGGGAGCGGCGCAGCAGGGCATCGATTGCTGAAAGCGGCTCATCCAAAAGCAATACTTTCGGCTCCGTCACGATGGCTCTTGCCAGTGCCGCCCTCTGCTGCTGACCACCGGACAGCTGTGCCGGATAATATGCCTTTTTATCCTTTAATCCCACGATCTCGATCATGCGGTCTACCCGCTCCTGCAGTTCTTTTTTCTCTGTCTTCTTTAATTTCAGACCGAACGCGACATTCTGCTCCACCGTCATATTCGGGAACAGGCTGTACTGCTGAAATACCATGCCCATCTCACGTTCTCTGGGATTTGTATTGGTGATATTTTTCCCATCCAGATAAATATTTCCCTCCGTCACGCTCTCGAGCCCTGCCAGGCAGCGCAGCAGCGTGCTTTTCCCACAGCCGGACGGTCCGAGCAGCGTAACAAACTGCCCCTTTTCAATTTCCAGATTGATATTTTTTAAAACCACATTGGTTCCATAATTTTTTACTAAGTGTTCAAACTGAATATATGCCATTATCCATTACTCCTTTGTTTTTCCTTTTTCTGCATCCGAAGCACCAGTGCCGTGATCAGACAGGTGATCGCCATGATGACCACAAACACCGCACTTGATTTTGTACTGTCCGATTTCATCATCTGATAGAGATAGATCTGCATATTCTGAAAGGATGTTCCACACAGGTTTCGCACAAGGACATAATCTCCAAAAATAATACCGACCGCAAGCAGCGCAGAAACCAGGATCGATGACCGGATATTTGGCACAATGATCTTAAAATAAGTATAAAGTCTCGATGCACCTAACATTTCTGCCGCCTCTAAGAGCATTTTAACATGGATGGCGCGCATCCCGTTTCGGATGCCCTGATAAATATACGGCATGATGATGATACTGTATGCGCCAAACAGCATGACCAGACGATTTCCCAAGATTCCCTGTTTTGATACATAAAGGGATAAGATACTTACTGATAAAATGACCCCCTGTATCGTATACGGGATCATACAGATCACCTGTATCCACTTTTCCAGTCCCGGGAAACAGACGGTCGAAACAAACAGTGCCAAAAGGATCGCGATCGTCATAAATACGATCGGAACGACACACATAAGGATCGTCCGCGCGATACACAATAAAAATTCCGGATCACTTAAGATGACTGCATAACTTTGCAGGGAAAAATGTTGTGGCAGAACATCCGTCCATTTTTCAAACAGGGAATACACCACCGTTACGACAAGTGGGAGTAACAGATAGACCATAATAACGCACATTAAAATCTGCGCCCCTCTGCTATTTTTTCGCATGTTCCACGCCTCCCTTCTCAAAATGACCGGACACCCGGTTGGTAAAGCCGATCATAAGCACCATCAAAAGCATCATCACTACAGAAAGTGCTCCCCCAAGCCCCGGTCTGGTCTTTACCTCTCCCACATAACTTCCGGCGATCTGGACCGGCAACAGAGAGATATTGTTCATCATCAGCGCGTAAACCGTCGCATATGCCGCCAGCGCATTGGCAAACAGTACTGAAAAAGTACCAAGGATGCTAGGCATCAGAACCGGGATGCCGACCTTACGCCAGAAATAGCCCTCTTTACTCCCAAGCAAAGCTGATGCTTCCTTCCACTCTTTGCGGATGCCGGCAAATGCCGGGATCAGCAAAAGCGTTGCCAGCGGAATCTGAAAATAGACATAGATCATACTCATTCCGTTCGATGTATACAGATTGTAGTCGGCAAGAGCCCGAATAGAAAGTTTTTCCCCGATGTGAACCATCAGCCCCGCATTTCCGAGCAGGATCATATAAGCAAATGCAAGCGGGATGCCGGCAAAATTGGAAACCATATTTAAAATGATCATAAAGAAATGCCCCACTTTTCCCTGCTCTTCCTGCACTGCCCGTGCACCAAAAAATGCTACGATCATTCCGATCGCCGCTGACACAAACGATATTTTTAAGCTGTTAAAAATTGCCTTCTGGTAAAGCAGCTTTGTGAATACCGTTTCGTAATTTTCCATTGTAAAACTGCCGCCTGCATCTGGTTGAAAACTCCGCACCACGACCATCACAAGTGGAACCAGTTCATAGAGCATGGTCACGATCACAAATGGCAGAAGTGCAGCCAGATAAATCCAATTCTTCTTTTTCATTCTTTCCTCCGTCCTCAGGGTTCTTTCACGACGGAAAAAGGGAGTCCCCACCGCGGTCGCTCCCTTTTCCATCGTATTTTTAATCCCAGGTCTTTATTACTGCACTCACAATGGAATGATCTCTTCCTGTCATCTGTTTACGA
>JBNMKU010000114.1:0-5446 GCA_050874505.1 Roseburia sp.
AAATCCATATTGACAAATGCCATCTCGATTTCATTTTCCTGTGGCAGTTTCCGCTCGATCTTAAACGCATCAAACTCAAACAGGGTTAAAAATCCGACCGAGATCACGGCAACCGCTGCCCACTCTGCCAGTCTTTTCTTTGAAAATACCCGGAAATTTTTCTGCAGCAGCATTTCTGCCACCCAGAAAAAGATTGCACAGCCGATCACTGTGGTAATGAGCATGCAGGCGTAATCGTTGACCCAGCCACGCGCACTTTCGATCACGCTCGTAACGAGCAATGCGAACAGGATGCCACAGCAGAATGACATTCCCCAGCGGAACACCGGTTTTACGGCACGGATGCTGACCAGATCCCCCGCACACTCCAGCTGACGTCTCTTATAAAGCTGATATGCCAGCACAACCAGAGCGACGCCCACAATGGCATAGCCGATCACAAGATGTCCTCCTGTAATGGATATGCCAGTCGGAGAACCGCTCTCGTTATCATATACCACACGTGACAGCAGGTTGTTGTTCATATAATACATCGGTGACAGCATGCAGCTTTTGCCCGGATTCCAGGAACTGTCCCCAAGTCCGTAACATAGTTCCTGCTCCACCGTATGGATCAGATAATAACATCCGACATAAAGATAATTCACGATGATGTAATAAAACGGCATCGCAATCGACAGTCCGGTAAACATTGCCACGAACACCGCCATGGAATAAGCAAAAAAGCTTACTCCCATCGTACATAACAGCCACCAGAACAGATACTCGATCGCCGTGACCTGATTGGCAAGACTCACGATCACTGCTGCTACAAAGGCGATCAGTTCCGGTATGATGAGGAATAGGATCCCCGATATATAATTGGTCACAAACAGTTCAAACCGGTTGACCGGAAGTGCATGTATGGTATTTGCTGTCCTTGCGTTATAAAGATAGGAAAATACCACCAGTGCAGCCACCAGTGCAAACAGGAAATAAGGAATTGGCATCACCGCACTGCGGATCACACTTCCCATTACCTGGTACTGTGTTGCAGTTGCCGGCATTCCAATCTCTGCATAATAACTCTGATAATCTGCTGCACCTGACCAGATACGGACTGGCAGCAGAAAGATCAGATAGCACAGGAACAATACCCAGACCGGCCAGTAATGGGAGATATTTTTCTTAAATATCGTCGTATTAAAAAAGGATGTCTTTGACTTCATAATCTGCCCCTCCCATTTCATAGATAAAGATTTCTTCCAGTGTCAGTGGAAGCACATCCACGATCGCAGGATTGTACATTTCCAATGCCGCCTGCGCTTCTTTCGGATTTCCCTTGACGATCAGTGTGTAGACACGTCCGGTATTAGACATATGTAACACATCGAACTGCTCCGGCAGTTTTGGCATTCCGTTCTGGCATGCCACCTGGATCTTGGAAACACTGCCCTGCAAGTCACTTAAGGAACGCTCCACGATGATCTTACCATGGTGCATAATGCCCACATGATCGCAGACATCCTCCAACTCACGCAGATTGTGCGAAGAAACCAGTACTGTCATCTGTTTTTCTGCCACCTCTGACATGATAATGCTCCAGATCTGACGGCGCATCACCGGGTCTAATCCGTCCACCGGCTCATCTAAAATTAAAAGTTCCGGTTTACAGCAGATCGCCAGCCAGAATGCAACCTGTTTCTGCATTCCTTTGGAAAGACGTCTGATGCTTCGTTTCATATCGATGTTCGGGAAAAATTCCTGCATCCGATAGAACAGTTTTCCGTCGAATTCCGGGTAGATACCCTCATAAAAACGTTTCATTTCCAGCGTATCCGCCTGCATGAAATAAAACAGTTCATCCGGGATGTATGCAAATTTTGCCTTTACATTCCGGTTCTCAAATACCGGTTCTCCGGCAATGAGCACCTGCCCTGCATCCGGACGGTAAACTCCCGTAAGATGACGGATCAATGTCGATTTTCCGGCTCCGTTTGGTCCTACCAGACCATAGATCTCGCCTTTTCCAACATTCATATCTACTCCATTTAACGCATGAAAATCATCAAAGGATTTCTCCAACTGTGTCACCTGTATCACTGATTTTCTCCTCCCTTCGCCAGTTTTTTCATTCGCTCTGCCAGATCAGCTTCTTTTACGGACAGGAAGAAAAGTTCTTCCACCACTTCATCAAACTGTCCAAGCAGCTCCTCCTGTCTGGTATCCAATATTTCTTCCTGCTTCGCTACAAAAGTTCCTCTCCCGGCTATCGTGTAGAGATAGCCTTCACTCTCTAAATCCCGATACGCTTTCTGGATCGTATTCGGATTGATCGCAAGGCTTGATGCAAGTTCCCGGACCGAAGGAAGCTTTTCATCCGCTAACAGCGAACCGGATATCACTAATTTTCGAAATCCGTCTTTGATCTGTTCGTAAATCGGTTTGGAATCCCGGTAATTTAACTGTATCAAAGAAATACCTCCCATCTGTACTAACCGTACTATCTGTTTTAATACAGTTAATATAGCATGGGAGGTATCCTAATACAATAAAGAGTTTCCTAGGAAATTTTTAAGATTCTCTTAAGCCCGTTTCTATCCAAGATAAGAACAGAGCAGTGCGAATGTATTCCATACGCCGTCTTTGTGGCTTCTCTCATAACCATGGGAAGCATAGACGCCTGCACCGATCAGTCCGTGGCGCACATCATAACCTGCGGTCAGTGCCACATCCGCATCGGAACCATAGTATGGGTAAACATCCACTGCAAAATCGAGGTTTTCTCTTTTTGCCGCTTCGATCAGTCCGGTCACAACATCATAGTTGTACGGTCCTCTGCTGTCCTTGGCACAGATCGATACCTGTGTCTCTTTACAGGTCAGCCCGGTTCCGATACATCCCATATCAACGGAAATGACCTCGGTCACGCCCTGCGGGATGGATGCTGCTCCGCCGTGTCCAACCTCTTCATATACTGTAATGTGCTGATAAACGGCGCGCTCCGGTGTTACCTTTTCTTCTTTTAAATATTTTGCATAGCCTAAAAGAATGCCGACACTTAACTTGTCATCCAGAAAACGGCTCTTGATGTAACCGCTCTTTGTCACAACGGTTCTCGGGTCAAAGCAGACAAAGTCTCCGACCATAATGCCCAGTTTTTCCACGTCTTCTTTGCTGGCAACCGGCTCATCGATCACGATCTCAACCTCATCAAAGGTTCTCTTTTTGTCACTGTAATCTCCGTTGACATGGACAGACGCATTTTCAAGCTGGCAGGTTCCCTCGTATACACCAGAAAATCTGGTTGCAATACGGCAGTTCTCTGCCTCTGCATTGTTTGCGTTCATGCCTCCGATCGGGCTGATCTTTAATCTTCCGTCGCCCTTGATCTCGCGCACCATTCCACCTAAGGTATCAATGTGTGCCTCTAACATGACGGCATTTTCCTGATCTTTACCGCCAAGGGAAACCAGGATGCCTCCCTTTACAGTCATCTGCGGCTCATAGCCTAATGCACGATACTCGCCCATGACATATTCTGCCACCTGTCTGGTGTAACCGGATGGACTGTCGATCGCAAGGATCTTTTTTGTCTCCTCTACCATATAATCTACATAACTTTTCTGATCTGCTTTTTTCATTTTTCTTTCTTCCTCTCTATTCTTTTAAAAACAGGAACGCGCCCAGATTTCCTCTTTTGCCTGCGCTTGCCCGGTGGGAAAACAATGCGTCCGGGTTACAGCAGGTGCAGAGGTTTGTCACGGCAAGGTGCTCTTTTTTTACGCCTGCCTCCCGCAGTACGATCTCATTTGCACGCCAGAGATCCAGCTGGTATTTCCCGTTTCCTTTGGAATCTAATATTTCATCCTCTCTGCCCTTAAATTCTTTTTGAAATGCTTCTGCCACATCTTCACTGACTTCATAACATTCCTGACAGATGGATGGCCCGATGGCACAGATGACATCCTGCGGCTTTGTTCCATATTCTCTTTCCATTGCCGCCAGAGTCACCGCTCCCATCCTGCCTACGGTTCCCCGCCAGCCGGAATGGGAAAGTCCGATCGCCCGATGCACCGGATCAACAAAATACAATGGCACACAGTCCGCATAAAACGTCGCCAGCACCAACCCCGGCACATCGGTGATCAGTCCGTCGATATCCGTATAGTCGCGTTCTTTTACGATGCCACATCCGGCATCTGCCGCCGTTACTTTTCTCACGTTGGTGGTGTGGGTCTGATCGGTAAAGACGAGATCTTCTATCCTTTTCCCAAGTACCGATGTGATCCGCCTGAAATTTTCCTCCACATTTTCTTTTTTATCTCCTCTGGAAAAGCTTAAGTTCATGCTTCCCAAGAAGCCCTCGCTCACGCCTCCATACCTTGTGGAAAAACAGTGCCCCACGATACCGGTCTGCTCTAACAGCGGATATTTTAGCAGTACAAGTTCTGTTCCATCCGGCATCGGATAGGTTTCCTGTTTTAAAATGGTGTCATTATTTTTATAGTTTAACTGATACAAGGCAGTTTCCTCTCTTACCCCTGAAATTCAAACGCATGTTTCAGATGCGTTACCTGTCCGTCCCCATAAATGGAGATCACATCAAACCGGCAGGGACGTCCCTCTGCATAACCGTGATATGCATAATAATGTAACGCGGTTCTGCTGATCCGTCTCTGCTTTTTCCCGTCCACCGCCTCCTGCGGCATGCCACACGCATTGCTGCTGCGATATTTTATCTCGCAAAAGACAAGTGTTCCATCTGCCTCTTCGGCGATCAGGTCGATCTCCCCCGAAACAGCACGGTAATTTTGTTCCAGAATCCGATAGCCCCTCTGCTTTAAATAGTCTGCCGCAAAACGCTCGTACTCTGCTCCTGTTTTTCGTTTGTTCATAATAATCCTGCTTTGTCCAGTTTTGCCTTCATGCGGTCCATATCATCCACAAAGACAAGGATCTCTGCCACCACGTCATACAGTTCCGGCGGGATCGCATCCCCGATCTGTAATTTGGAGAGCGTTTCCGCTAACTTGTTATCCTGATAAAACGGGACATCATTTTCTTTTGCCTTTTCAATGATACGCTCTGCGACCTCGCCCTTTCCGGTTGCAAGTATCTTCGGTGCACGGTCTCCCGGTTCATAGGCAAGTGCAACAGCCGTCTTTAATTCTTTTTTTCCCTGTTGCTGCATCTCTTTTCTCCCATCTCTTATGCTTTCATATCAAATGAATAACGGCGCAGGGTTCCTGCCGGTGGCAGATCCTGCTCTAAAAAGTCGGTTACAAAATCCACTTTCTTTGACTCATTCGTGATCGATATCTTACAGGTATATCCCCGCTTTTGCAGCCGCTTCTCTAAGATCGGCAGATGTTTTTCCAACAGATCATAGGAAGCATCATTGTCAATGTAAAATCTGGTATCCACATTTTTGCGGAGCATTTTTACAGAAACATCTGTAGAGCCC
>JBNMKU010000115.1:0-5282 GCA_050874505.1 Roseburia sp.
AGACAACACAGCCGGTACCGGCACTGATGAATTATCTGTCCGATCCGTATGGCTGCATCATCGATATGCAGGCGGGGATCACGGAAGACGGCAACGTGTCGGCGACAGGTCCATACAGGGCGGAAAAAGTAGAGACAAATGAGGGACTTACACTGGTAAAAAATGAAAATTACTGGGGAAGCAAGCCACAGATTGACACGATCTATGTGAAAACGATCAGTGATGGCGATACGCTTACCATGGCGTTGCAGTCGGGCGAGCTGGATGCGGCATATGGTCTTCCTTATGCGAGCTTGCCATTGTTTCAAAACGACTCCTATACGATCTCATCCTGTGAGACATCCCGCACCTTTTTTGCACAGATGAATTACGCATCGGAAGTATTACAGGACGACAGGGTCAGAGAGGCGGTCGCCTGCGCCATCAATAAAGAAGATTTTACGAGAGTTCTGTTAGATGGAAATGGAACCGCAGCAAAGGGACCGTTCCCGTCGAACTTTGCCTTCGGGGATGCTACGGTAACGGCGGCAGACTATGACCTTGCACATGCAAAGGAGCTTTTAGCAGAAGCCGGATGGACGGACAGTGACGGAGACGGTTATCTGGATCAGAACGGACAGAAGCTGGAACTTCGCTGGCTGACCTATCCGAGCCGTCAGGAACTGCCGCTTCTGGCAGAAAGCGTACAGGCTTCGTTTAAGGAGATCGGAATCGATCTAATGATTAACTGTACCGCAAATCATCTGGACTATCTTGGCAGTGGAGACTGGGATATCTATGCGAGTGCGTTCGTCTGTGCACCGACCGGAGATCCGGAGTATTTCTTTACGACACACTGCCTGTCAGATTCATCGAAAAACAGGGGCGGATATTACAGTGAAACATTAGAGTCACTGGAAGAGGAAATGAGCAAGACCTTTGATGAAAAAAGACGCGCAGAGCTTGCCACGCAGATGACACAGACGATCTTAGATGATCACGCATTTGCATTTGCATCGCATCTTCGGATGTCGATCGTGTCAAAAAGCAGTGTAAAAGGGCTGGCGGCGCATCCGTCGGACTATTATGAGATTACAGCAGAACTGGATATAGAGGATTAAGATGTTAGAGATTGAAAAACGAGTTATCCGTTACTGGTCGCGCAGAATGAAAGATTTTTCTGCGGTCCGGGAACAGGAATTGCAAAACGAACTGAGTAAAAGCTGGCTTTTGGAGATAAAAAAATATCTTCCAGAGGGGAAGAAATTAAAGGTACTGGATGTTGGAACCGGAGTCGGATTTTTTGCCGTGCTTCTGGCTGAGGAAGGGCATGAGGTATGCGGGATCGACCTGACCCCGGATATGATCGCCAGAGCAAAAGAACTGTCGGTGCAGTATGGTGTGACAGTGGATTATGAAGTGATGGATGCGATGGAACTTTCCTATCCCGATGCGACCTTTGATCTTGTCATCAGCAGAAATCTGACATGGACACTGCCGGATGCAAAAAAGGCATACAAAGAGTGGCACCGTGTCTTAAAAAAAGATGGCATCCTGCTTAATTTTGATGCGGATTATGCAAAGACCGTGGATCTGGAACGCACAAAGGTGACCGATGCCAAAACACCGTACGGACATCAGGGCATGACACAGGAACTGGAAGAGGAAAACGCCTATATCACAAGGCAGATGGAGATCAGCCGGTGGGAGAGACCGGACTGGGATAAAGAGGCTTTAAAAGAAGTGGGCTTTTCCAAGGTAAAGACAGATGAAACCGTTGGAAGCAGAATACTAAAGGAAAAGGACTTGCCGGAAGCACCGATGTTTCTGGTATGGGCACAGAAATAGAAATGAAGATCGATTACAAAAAAGAAAATCAAAGTTACTGGGAAAAGCGTGCCAAAGGGTATTCCAAAGTCAATCAGGAAGAGTTGTCCACCGCACAGCATGTCAGATGGCAGCAGTTTTTAGACAGACAGATCAGGGCGCAGTTTGGGGAGAAAAAGAGAAGTGAGATACGCATTTTAGAGGTGGGAACCGGTCCCGGCTTTTTTGCGATCATCTTATCCGAGCTGGGTTATCAGGTAACGGCGGTCGATTATACCAGGGAAATGTTGCATCAGGCAAGGCAGAATGCAAAGGCATATGGACAGTCGCCCTGTTTTCTGGAAATGGATGCACAGAATCTGACCTTTCCCGTCGGAAACCTTTGATGTCGTCCTCTCAAGAAACCTGACCTGGGATCTGCCGGACCCGGAGATGGCATACCGGGAATGGGTGCGGGTACTGGCAGAGGACGGACTCATGCTGGTATTTGATGCAAACTGGTATGGATATTTATTTGACGATGCAAAGCGGGCTTTGTATAATAAAGACCGGGAGCAGACGAAGGAACGCGGCATCCGGGATGAATATAACGGAACGGATATTGACAGCATGGAGAAGATTGCAAGAGAAGCACCACTCTCGAAGATCATAAGACCTGCATGGGACCGCACGATACTGTCACAGATCGGCGTAAGACAGGTTGAGACCGTAGAGGAAGTCTGGCAGGAAGTCTGGTCCGAAGAGGAAAAAGTAAATTTTTCAGCAACCCCAATGTTTATGGTAAAAGGGAGAAAATAGATGGAAGAAAAACAGCATAAAAGACGGATCCATTATTCCGGCACGCATCCGAAAACCTATCAGGAAAAATACAAGGAACATCAGCCGGAAAAATATGCAGATACGATCGAAAAAGTCATCAAAAAGGGAAGCACTCCAGCCGGAATGCACATCTCGATCATGGTGCAGGAGATCCTGGATTTCTTGCAGATCAAACCGGGACAGAGAGGACTGGATGCAACGTTAGGTTATGGTGGACACACCAGAGCCATGTTGGAAAAACTGCAGGGAGAGGGACATCTCTACGCCCTGGATGTGGACCCGATCGAATCGGCAAAGACCAGAGAACGTCTTGCACAGGCAGGATACGGAGAAGACATTTTAACTGTAAAATTACTTAATTTTGCAAATATCGATCAGGTGGCAGAAGAGGCTGGCAAATTTGATTTTATGATGGCAGATCTCGGTGTCTCTTCGATGCAGATCGACAACCCGGAACGCGGATTTTCCTATAAGGTAGAGGGACCACTTGACCTGCGCTTGAATCCACAGAAGGGAGTCAGTGCGGCAGAGCGGTTAAAAGAAGTGACAAAGGAAGAATTTGTCGGCATGCTGGTTGAAAACTCCGATGAGCCGTATGCAGAGGAGATCGCAGAACCGGTCATGGGCAAACTCTCCTCCGGGGAAAAGATAGAGACGACCGGGGCACTGCGGCAGGCGATCGAGGAAGCACTTTCTTTTCTGCCGGAAAAAGGGCGGAAGGAAGCCGTCAAAAAATCCTGCCAGAGAACCTTTCAGGCGATCCGCATTGATGTAAACAGCGAGTTTGAAGTATTGTATGAATTTCTGGAAAAACTGCCGGATGTGCTGGCACCGGGCGGAAGAGTTGCGATCTTAACTTTCCATTCCGGGGAAGACCGTCTGGTAAAGAAATCATTTAAGACCTTAAAAAAACAGGGCATTTATCAGGAGATATCAGAAGATGTCATCCGCCCGTCCAAAGAGGAATGTATCAAAAATCCACGCGCAAGATCGACTAAGATGCGCTGGGCAGTACGCGCGATGGAATAGGAAGAAGGAGAAAACATCATGTCACAGGCAAAAACCACAGATCTGACGAAAGGGAATATCACACCGACATTGCTCCGGTTTGCATTTCCGATGATCTTAGGAAACCTGTTACAGCAGGTATACAATGTGGCAGATACCCTGATCGTGGGTAGATTTATTGGAAAGGAGGCCCTTGCTGCGGTAGGGTCTTCCTATACCTTTATGACATTTTTAAATTCCATTTTACTGGGACTTTGCATGGGAAGCGGCACGATGATCTCAGTCTATTATGGCAAACGGAACAGGGCACGGATGCAGCAGGGCGTATTTTTATCGTTTCTGCTCATCGGTGCTCTGACTGTTTTTCTGAATGTAGTTGTCTTTCTGGGACTGGATGGGATCCTGGCATTTTTGCAGGTTCCATCGGATGTCTATGAGATGATGCGCACCTATCTGTGGATCATCTTCTGGGGAATTGGCGCGGTCTTTTTCTATAATTATTTTGCATCGATTCAGCGTGCAGTCGGCAATTCGGTCGTGGCACTGTTGTTTCTGGGCGTATCTGCCGTCCTTAATATAGGGCTTGATCTTTTGTTTGTCCTGCAATTCCACTGGGGTGTGGCAGGAGCAGCGGCAGCTACCGTGATCGCACAGTGGTTTTCCGGGATCGGGATCGCGATCTATACGGCAGTGCGTTTCCCGGAGTTTCGTGTGCAAAAAGAGTACCGGAGATGGGATTCTTCGGTTGCAGCAGAATTGTTCCATCTCTCGTTTTTAACCTGCGTGCAGCAGTCCGTGATGAATTTTGGCATCCTGATGGTGCAGGGATTAGTGAATCAGTTCGGTTCCATCATCATGGCAGCCTTTGCGGTGGCAGTAAAGATCGACTCGCTTGCCTATATGCCGGTGCAGGATTTTGGCAATGCGTTTTCAACGTTTGTGGCACAAAATCATGGGGCAAAGGAAGAGGCGCGGATCGAAAAGGGCATTACAAGCGCGGTCCGATGCACACTGGTATTTTGTATCATCATCTCTGCGGTGGTCTGCATCTTTGCACGTCCGCTGATGCTGATCTTCGTAAAACCGGAGGAAGTACAGGTCGTTATGGCAGGTGTGGTCTATCTGCGTGTAGAGGGAGCATTCTACTGCCTGATCGGATTTTTATTCCTCTTTTATGGCTATTTCCGAGCGATGGAACGCCCGGCAGTATCGGTCGTTCTGACTGTTATCTCGCTTGGAACCAGAGTAGGGCTCGCGTACCTTTTATCCGCTATCCCGCAGATCGGCGTGATCGGGATCTGGGCGGCAGTGCCGATCGGATGGTTTTTAGCTGACATGACCGGGCTTGTTATTCTGAAAAAGGATAGGTCATGAATCTGACATTTTAGGACACAATCTTGTATATTCAAACTCCATTACAGGCTATAGTGTAAGAAAATGAAGCATGATGGGAAAGAAACGGAGTGTAGAATATGAGATATGGATATTTTGATGAGAAAAACAGGGAGTATGTGATCACCAGACCGGATACACCGGCACCATGGGTAAATTATCTGGGCTCTCCTGAGTATGGAGCGATTATTTCCAATAATGCAGGTGGATACAGTTTTGCCAGATCTGGTGCAAATGGCAGGATCCTCCGTTATGTG
>JBNMKU010000116.1:0-5124 GCA_050874505.1 Roseburia sp.
AATCAGATCATATTTGGGTGTGTAATTTTCTATGATCTCCGCTCCATCATAAAAAACCTCCACCTCAAATTTTTCCCCGTTTTCCTGCTGATACTTGTCCAGATATTCCTGCACTTTGCTGCTAAACTCTCTATCATCATCCACGACCGCAATGTGATACATTCCCATACCTCTTTTTTCTTACCAATTTTTTAACTTTCCTTTTATTATACCGAATTTGCGTGTGCTTGCCTAGAGTCAAAAAGCAGATGCGGATTTTCCCCGCTATTCACACAAAAAAAGACGGTTTCTTATCGAAACCGCCTTTTTTACAGATCTCTTTCGAGAACTGTTGGATGCCATTTGTGACCTGTTAGCTCACCTTCGGTAGCTGTTTATACATATTTTTTTAATGTTGCACGGATCGCTCCCGGTCCTGCGATCAGCTCAGTAAAGTAACCGATCGTCAGCTCGGCAAGTCCTGCTTCGTAAAGGTCTACGCCAAAAATTGCCTTGTTTTTCAGTAATGGTCTGATCTTTTCTTCTACGTCTTTGTCGCCAAACTGGATGCCGGAAACCATCGGGCACACTGTATCAAGCAGTGGATCCGGACTTAATTCGAATTTTTCTCCGTTATCATCGATTGCCATCAGATAACGCATCCATCCTGCCAATACCAGTGGGATCAGTTTTAAGTTTGCGATATCTTTGTCCGGAGATGCCAGGTAATTTTTGATGGTCTCACCGAAACGGATCGCAAGCTTCTGGGAAGTATCGGTTGCGATCCGCTGTGGTGTATCCGGCATGAACGGGTTCGGGATACGCACGTTTAATACAGTATCAATAAATTCTTTCGGATCTAATACACCCGGATTTACAACAACCGGAAGTCCCTCGACATAACCAATGCGCTCTACCAGTTTTTTCAGCTCGGTATCTTTCATCTCATCGGAGATCTTGGTGTAACCCAGTAAACATCCGTATACAGCAAGTGCTGTGTGAAGTGGATTTAAGCAGGTGCATACTTTCATCTTTTCTACTTTGTCAACGGTCTCACGGTCTGTAAACATGATGCCGCCTTTTTCCAACTGCGGACGTCCGTTCGGGAACCAGTCTTCGATCACAAGATACTCGCACTCCTCTGCATTGACAAATGGAGCAACATAGGTATTCTTTGATGTGATGACCGGATCTAATCCGTCGATCTCATCTTTGTTTAACATTTCCTCTACGGAAGCATCCGGTCTTGGTGTGATCTTGTCGATCATAGACCATGGGAAGGAAACCTTTTCTCTGTCATTGACATAGCTTACAAATTCTTTCTCTACCAGTCCGTTTTCTGCCCATTTCTCTGCAAATGCGTTGATCGCTGCATATAATTTATCTCCATTGTGAGAGCAGTTGTCCATGGATACCATGGCGATCGGTAACTGTCCGTTTTTGAAACGTGTGTATAAAAGCGATGCCACTTTTCCGATGTAGCTGGCTGGTTTCTCCGGGCCTGCTGCAAAATCTGCTACAACCGGAGGAAGCATTTCTCCCTTTCCGTTTACAAGACTATAGCCCTTCTCTGTGATCGTAAAGGATACCATCTGTAATGATTTCTTGCAGAAGATCTCTTTTAATCTGCTATACTCTGCTTCATTTTCCGAATCAAGGATGCAGGATTCTACAACGGCTCCAACAACGGTTTTCTCAATCGTTCCGTCTGCCTTTAAGGTAACAAGAATAGAATAATCGTCATGCGGGCGGTTCATCTTCTCGATGATCTCATAATCGAATCCCTCTGCAACGATGAGTCCGGTCTCCATCTCGCCTTTGTTTAAAATGTTCTGCATCACATTTGCCTGAAATGCACGGAAGATATTTCCTGCACCAAAATGGATCCAGCATGGATTTTCTTTGGTCGCTTTTGTCACTGCCTCGCGGTCGAATTTCGGAAGCGCATATCCTTTTGCTTCCCACTGTGCTTTGTCCTGTAAGCCAAGAGTACTTAATTCCATAGTTTTTATTTCCTTTCTCCAGAATATTACGTTTTCATTGATATTCTTATTATAAAGGATTTCCCTGCAATTATCCAATAGAGTTAATTGTTGTTCATATTGCAAAAATTGCGATTTCATGCTAAATTTAAATGGTAATCTGTTGTTTTTTCTATTCTTTTCCGAGGTTATCGCTATGCGCAGACAATTACAGTCTCCTTTCAACGAAAGACAGTATATGCTGTCGAAAGATTTTGAGATCTACTATTATAATGACAATCATTTTTACGGTGTGACCGACCATACACACGACTATTATGAATTTTATTTCTTTCTGGAAGGTGAGGTTTCCATTTCGATCCAGGGAAAACATTATCCGCTCAAATCAGGCGACATGGTACTGATCCCGCCGGGTGTTCACCATCATGTATCGTATGTCAAAGACGGGGTACCCTATCAGCGTTTTGTTTTCTGGATCAGTCAGGACTACTGCGAAAAGCTTAAGAGTCTTTCTGCGGATTATGTCTACCTGATCAGCCATGTGCAGGCTTCGCACCGCTTTATCTACCACTATGACATGCTTTCTTTCAATGCAGTGCAGGCAAAGATTTTCCGACTCATCGAAGAGATCCACGCAGACCGTTTTGGCAAAGCTGCCAAGATCGAGCTGTGTGTCAATGACCTGATGCTGCACTTAAACCGTACTGTCTATGAGGCAGAGCATCCTGCTACCTGTAAAGAGACCAACGCACTCTACGACAACCTCATCCAATACATTGAAGACCATCTGGATGAGGACCTGTCACTCGATGAACTCTCAAAGGTATTTTTTGTGAGCAAATATCACATTTCTCATATTTTTAAGGATAATTTCGGGATCTCCATTCATCAGTACATTACCAAAAAACGTCTTTCCATGTGTAAAGACGCCATCCTTGGCAATGATAATATTACAAAGATCTATCTGATGTTCGGCTTTAAAGATTATACGAGTTTTTTCCGGGCGTTTAAAAAAGAATATGGCATTTCGCCAAAAGAATATAAAGAATTGTATATGCAAAAACCATAATATAAAAGGACTGCCAGACGGCAGCCCTTTTTCTTTTACTTATCTTACTTTCCCTCTAACTTATCCAGCATATCCCATACACCCAGCATATACATGATACCAAGTGCGCGGTCATACAAGCCGTAACCCGGACGTACATTTCCCGGTTTTTCATCCCAAAGATGACGACCATGATCCGGTCTGATATATCCTTCAAATCCACAGTCATGATATGCTTTTAAGATATCAAGGATGCCGGTATCTCCATCACAGTCACGATGGGAAGCTTCTGAGAAATCTCCATTCGGAAAATGTTTTACGTTACGGATATGTGCAAATGCGATGCGGTCGCAATGTTTCCGAACGATATCTGCTACATTGTTTTTCGGATCTGCATTTAAAGAACCGGAGCAAAGTGTCAGACAGTTATATGGGCTGTCAACCATCTTTAAGAAACGGTCGATGTTTTCCTCACAGGTCAGAAGACGTGGAAGTCCAAAGATATCCCATGGCGGATCGTCCATATGGATCGCCATTTTGATATCACATTCTTTACAGGTCGGCATTAAAGCCTCTAAGAAATATCTTAAGTTCTCCCATAAGACTTCTTTGGTAACCGGTTTATATGCTTCAAACAGCTCGTCCAGCTTCGCCATACGTTCCGGCTCCCATCCCGGGAATGTCATACCGCCAAGATTGTTTAAAATATAATCTGCCATCTCTTTCGGATCATCATGGATCTTGCTCGCCTCATAGTAGAGTGCGGTTGAACCATCTCCGATCGGATGGAAAAGATCGGTACGTGTCCAGTCAAATATCGGCATAAAATTATAACAGATTACTTTTACTCCGAACTTGGAAAGGTTTTTGATTGTTTCAATGTAGTTTGCAATGTACTGATCACGGGTCGGAAGACCGATCTTAATGTCATCATGTACGTTTACAGATTCTACCACGTCCATATTAAATCCGTATGGCTCTAACTGTTTCTGCACTTCTGCGATCTCTTCTACTGTCCAGACCTCACCTGGCAGTTTATGATGCAGTGCCCATACGATACTGGTCACGCCCGGAATCTGCTTGATATCGGAAAGGCTGATCTTATCATTTCCTTCACCGTACCAACGGAAACCCATCTGCATTGGCATAGAATTTTCTCCCTTCATCTTAATCTTCATATTGTAGCTTCATATTGTAACTTCATTATAGCATACGCCCATTTTGGTGACAATTCGAGTTAATTGCTGTTTTCATTGCAAAACTTGCGGTCTCATATCTTTATTTTTCCCAAAATCGTCCGTTCTATTCCAAAACCATCTATGCCTGACACTTTCTCCGGATACAGTAATACGCGATCATCATTGCAATTCCGGTCACAACCCACGAGATCGGATAAATGATCATAAGCATCCAGAACTCATGCACCATACGGCACGCCGTTGCGATCCAGATCAGACGTAAAACGCAGGAACCAAGAAAGGTTATGATTGCCGGGAGCAGGGAATGTCCAAGTCCACGCATCGCGCCCGCGCTGATCTCATAAATCGAGGTCAGAAGTTCTAATGTCGTTGCGATCAAAATACGCTGATTGGCAAATACCAATACCGCCTCATCCGTTGTATATAACCGTAAGAAAAAGTCTCTGCCGATCACAAACACACCGGACAGCAGACCACAGGACACCAGGGAAAACAGCATCGAGATACGAAAGATCCGCTTGCACCTGTCATATTCCCCCGCACCATAATTCTGGCTGGTAAACGTAACCGCTGCCTGTGCAAATGCGTTTACCATAAAATACGAAAAGAACTCATAGTTTAAAGCAGCTGCCGAACCTGCGATCGCCGCCGAACCAAAACTGTTGATCGTACTCTGGATGCAGACATTCGCGATAGAAAACATCATGCCCTGCAATCCAGCCGGAATCCCGATCGCGAGGATCTTCTTTAACTCTTTCGACTCAATCTTTAGTTTATGTACGTTAAGCCGGATCGGTTCTGCTTCGTGGAGCAGAATACACATGACGATCCCGGAGCTTACAACGTTTGAAATTACCGTAGCAATGGCAACCCCTGCCACACTCAGTTGAAATACGATCACCAGTACAAGATTTAA
>JBNMKU010000117.1:0-5064 GCA_050874505.1 Roseburia sp.
CGACAGCGCAACCGTTTTCGCACCCTCGATAACCAGATCAAATTTTGAGCTGATATCCAACACCTCAATTTTCACATAGCGAAACGAATATCTTCTCGGAAGAGCACATTCTCCCGGAACCAGATCGATATGTACCTGCTCCTGCTGCACCCATGCCGAACAGATCCATCCCTGATAATCCTCCACCCGCTCCTCGAATTCCTTTTTGTTTTCCGCGAACGAAAAGCGAAGCCATACCGGAGCATCCGGATGTGAGCGCTCATATCCAAGTTTTAATTTCAAATGCCCTACAAGATGCCGCCCGAAATCGATTTCAACCGAATCTCCCTTTTTAAGAGGCTTTCCGAAAGTCTCTGTCATCTCAGGTTCTACCATCGTTTCTTTTACTTCCGGCAGCAGTTGTAACGCTTTGTCCAACAATTTCAAATTCTTTACCATAATCTTTTCTCACTCTACCATTTCAAATACTCTTTTCCGCAGAACGGATCTACCGGATTTTTACCGGTAAAAGCGCTTCTTCCCATGATTTTTTCCACGACGCTTTCAATCACATACTCACTGTTGGAATATCCGTTGATATAGGTTTTGATCATCGGCACATCGATCAGATGATACGGATTGGCGAGACTGATGAAAAGAACCGGGCGCTCTGCAACAAACCACGGAACATTGTTTCCGTTTCCCCAGAACGTGTACCATGAAAGACGATTGGTCACTTTATTCGAGGCATTCTCAACATTTCCTATATAGATAACGAGATCATAACTTTTCTTAAACGTCCCGACATCAAATTTTGCAGTCTCGAAATTCTCCGGTTCATATATCGTTACATCAAAGCCTTCTTTTACCAGTTTACTTTTGAAACTCTCAAGTACTCTCTCATTGGATGGGAAGTCCCCCATGATTTCAAGCAATACTTTTTTGGTCTTTCGTGGATTCAGCGGCAAAAGCTTCTGCGTATCTTTTACCAGCGTAACCGCTGCGTCCGCACTGTTCTTTGCCCACGCAACATGCTCTTCCGAACGCAGTACCCCAAGTGCTTTTTCCGTCGGTACGATTTCACTCTTTGCCTTCTTATGAAGTCCGAGCGCTGCCTTGGTTGCAAGGATTCTCGTAACCGCTTCATCCAGACGCTGTTCGGATAAGATTCCATGCTTATATCCGTTTAACATGTACTGATAATCTTCATCCAGATCTTTGTTGAAAAGGAACATATCGCATCCCGCCTCAATCGCATAAGGCACTGCCTTTTCTCTTTCCATCGCACAACTGAATCCGACCATACAGGTAGAATCCGTAACGATCAGTCCGTTAAATCCAAGCTTTTTACGGAGCAGCCCTTTCAACAGTTCCGGAGAAAGGGTTGCCGGAACCAGCTTATCCGGAAAATCCGGATTGTAGGCTTTCTGGTATGCAGGCTGGGCGATATGACCGACCATCACCGTCTGCGCTCCCGCCTGGATCAATCCGCTGTAAATCTTTCCGTAGGTTGCATCCCACTCGTCACAGGAGAGAGAGTTCACACTGGTAAGAATGTGCTGATCCACCTCATCGCAGCCGTCTCCCGGAAAATGCTTGATCGCAACAAGTACATTTTCTTCCTTTGCAGCTTTCATATAGTTAAGACCGCATGCCAGGACACGCTCCGGGTCATCCCCATATGTACGCACATTCGTGATCGGGTTTCTCCAGTTTCTGTCAATGTCGACCACCGGTGCAAATGCCCAGTTACAGCCTACCGCAGCACCTTCACTGCTGCTTACCTTACCTAACCGGTAGGCATCCTCTATATCCCCTGTCGCTGCTATCTGCATCTGTTTTCCGTACTGCGTGCCATCCGTTGCGATTCCGCATCCGCCATCCTCAAGATTGGCACCGATCAGAAGCGGGATCTTACTGTGTTCCTGAAGATAACGTTGTGTCTGCTGCATTTCCTTTGCCTCACCGCATCGGTACATGATTCCGCCGATATGATGCGAAAGCATAACATGTTCCAGATAATCCGCATCTCCGGAATTTCCGATCGGTACAAACAACTGACCGATCTTTTCTTCCAACGTCATTGTCTTCTTTGTATTTTCAACCCACTCGATATCCTCTTTTACAAGCGAAAAAGGAGCTTTTGTCAAATTGATCATTTTTCTATCCTCCATTTGTTGAACTTGACACAATCTATTTGCGTTTTCCGGTAACCACACGGACCAGCAGATGTTCGTTGCTCAGGTAGATCAGGAACACTACCAGAAGTAGGGCATTGATGATTGCCTGCATGGAGGCATTTACCTCATTGGAGAATACCGCAAATGTGGAATTCAGCATGGACATACATAAAGCAGCGAGCAAAAAGCCGATCTTTTCGTTTGTAAAACGGCTGATGTAAGATCCGATAAACATCGGCAGGAATGCCGTAAACATAATGCTGATCGAACCGAAATTGAGCTGACCGCCATTGATGGTGGTGCTTCTTGCCGCATTTAAAAATCCAACGATTCCCATAAGTCCGCCACAGATCACATAGCAGCCGATCGCATTCGGGATCTCTTTTGTTCCGGTATTGACCGCAACTTTCTGACCGTTCTTAAGTGCATTGTAGTCATAACCAAACTTGGTATAATCAAAAATTACAATGCTGACGACAAGTACTGCCGCAATAATGATTGCTGCATAGATCCAGTTTCCGGTAAAGGCTGTCATGGATGTGTTCTGTACTTCTTTCATAACATAGCGGCCTTCGGTGATTGTAAACAAAATTCCTTCATAAATCAAAGTCACACCAAGTGAGGTGATGATCGGTGGTAAATGTAAGACCACATACAACACACCCGAGATCAATCCAAGTAACATGCCAAACAATAAGGTAAGCAGCAACATCATCGGTGCACTTCCCTGTCCTCCGCCCAGAACGGAATAAGTGATCTTTGCTCCGAGTACCGAGGAAAGTAACGCCATCGATCCTAAAGAGAAATCAAATCGTCCGCTGTTTAAGTTGATGGACAATGCTGTCGTCGTAATCATCACAATTGCAATATATACAACAAAGTTATCAAAACTCGTCATATTTGATAGCATGGTGCGCCCGTTTGCCATGCAGATTCCCTGCAACAGTATCGCAACTAAAAGCGGTATCGCAAGCGCTCCGATCACATTTTTTACCCAATGTCTGTTTTTATTCTTCATATTCGTCGTCTCCTCTCATTTTGTGGGGTAGTTCCTACCCTCTCCAAATAAATGAACTTCTGTTTCATCTATTTGGAGGGGGTGCGGCTTCTATAAGAAGCCGCCACCAAGAAATAATTAAAAAAGTTTATTTTGATGATACCAGTTCGTTCATGTCATCAAATGTTACGGAATCACCGATAATCTGATCCAGAGTCTCTTTATTGTAGATTGGGTTATCACCGTTATCATTCTTGTAGAATTCATCAAATGCTGCTCTATCGGTTGCTACCTGATAGTTCTGGCTGAGAGATACTGCATTGCCCTGTGCGTCGCGGACCACATTTCCGTTTATTGCATTCATAACCAGTGCAAAAGCAGGACCTACCGATGATGAGTACTTACCTGCAAGATATACAAGCTTTCCGTTTTCAATTGCCTCTCCGTTGCTCTCAGTAAAAGAATCAATATCAGAGAACTCAATGCCTGCTGCATTTAACTGCTGTGTGAAGAATGTTGTTGCCATTCCGACAGAGATGAATGCATCCGGAGCTGCCTGGATTGCTGCATTGATCTCATCGGTTGTTGTATCGCCGTATCCCTGTAAGTAAGAAACAACCTGAATGTCTCCAGAGATCTTGGATAAATCGACACTCTGGTCACCAAAGATCATTCCGACAACATCAGCCTCTTCTGTGACACCGCCATAAGAAAGTCCAAGGCCTGCAAGAACACCGGCTGTACGATATACATGCATCGGGTTTGGAATAAATGCTCCGTAGATTGCAACCGTCTTAACCCCCTTATCTGCAAAGTACTTGCCCATCTCTACACCGGCTTCATACTCGGTGTCCATGCTCGGTCCAACCTGTCCGAGGAAATACTCGTCTGTTTTATATTTCTCAAACTGCTCGTCATCCAGTGTACCTGCAGCAACTGCATAATAGATCTGGTTCTCTTCACATGTCTCGATCTGTAATGCACGGTCATTGCTTGAAAGAGAGATGACTGCCTGATATCCCTGAGAAGCAAACTTCTCGATCGCAGACTTCTCACTTGCAGCATCCTTAAGCTCGTCTGTGTATGTAAAAGTTACCCCATACTGATCTGCAACATAGTTCTCATAATATGAGCGGAATCCAAGTGCCTCCTCACCGCTGACATCCTGAACCAAGACACCGATCTTGACATCTCCTGCCGGTTTTGCATCCTGCTGCTGCGCATTTGAAGCACTCGTATCACTTGTTGCGTTGTTCGCATCATCCTTGCTTCCGCAGCCTGCCAGCATTGTCAGAGACATCGCTGCAACCAGACCAAGGCTTAACAATTTTTTCATTGTTTTCTTCATAGAAATTTTCCTCCCTATTCTCATTCAAATTTATCTTTAACACACTATGTGCTAAATTCTTGTTTTTATCGCGGCAACATCTGTGAGCGATAATTCACGCTTGCAACATATACAACAACCAGGAAGAACACGGCACTTACAATCTGCGTAATACCATATCCCGATGTTGAATCGATGAGCAGATCCAGAATATTATTTAATACGATATAAGAAAATCCTCCGACAACCGCTGCATAAATCTTTGATCTGGCACCACCGGAGATCGGCATTCCGCCAAATACGATCGCAACCATGATATTCATTCCGATATCTCCGGCTGTCGTTGTCGTTACGGACGGTGTGTATACCAATGTCATAAATGCACCGATTCCGACACCGACTCCCGCCAAAAGGAATCCAAGGATCGCATAGGTATTGTATTTAATACCGGAAAGCTGCGCACAGATCGGATTGCCTCCCACAAATTTTTCTCTTCTTCCGAATTTTGTGTAATCAAAAATGAAGATACAGATCACAACCCAGATAACCAGAACCGCAATTTTAAAAGCGGAATTATCCAG
>JBNMKU010000118.1:0-4934 GCA_050874505.1 Roseburia sp.
CGGATGCCCTCAATGCGTATTAATAAAAAGATGGAGAGCAGAGAAAATGGCAGGAAGAAATGAGGAGAAATACCGCTGTTCCTTTTGCGGAAAATCTCAGGATCAGGTCAGAAAACTGATCGCCGGACCAAACGGTGCCTATATTTGCGATGAGTGCGTGGATATTTGTGCTGAGATCATAGAAGAAGAGCTTGAGGGCGAAGAAACAGGAGCAGAGGCAGCACCGGAAGAAGAGCAGATCAATCTCTTAAAGCCGGAAGAATTAAAAGCATTTCTGGATGACTATGTCATCGGACAGGAGCAGGCAAAAAAAGTATTGTCTGTTGCAGTGTATAACCACTATAAGAGAATTATGGCAGGACCGGACTTAGGAGTGGAGCTTCAGAAGAGCAATATCTTAATGTTAGGACCGACCGGATCCGGTAAGACCTTTTTGGCACAGACGCTGGCGCGTGTATTAAATGTACCATTTGCGATCGCAGATGCGACCACACTGACAGAGGCTGGTTATGTAGGTGAAGATGTAGAAAATATTCTGTTAAAGCTGATCCAGGCAGCAGATTATAATATAGAGCGTGCACAGCACGGTATCATCTATATCGATGAGATCGATAAGATATCCAAAAAATCCGAGAATGTTTCAATTACCAGAGATGTTTCCGGAGAGGGTGTGCAGCAGGCACTTCTTAAGATCCTAGAGGGAACCGTAGCATCCGTTCCGCCACAGGGTGGAAGAAAACATCCACAGCAGGAACTGATCCAGATCGATACCACTAACATCTTATTTATCTGCGGTGGAGCATTCGATGGATTAGACAAGATCATCGAGACACGTCTTGACCAGAAGAGCATCGGATTCAATGCAGAGGTCAAAGACAGAAATGAATTTAACATCGGAGAGGTGTTCAAACACGTGTTACCGCAGGATTTCGTCAAATTCGGTCTGATTCCGGAGTTTATTGGACGAGTACCGGTAACCGTTTCTCTGGATATGCTTGACAGGGATGCACTGATCCGTATTTTACAGGAACCGAAAAACGCACTGGCAAAACAGTATCAGAAATTATTCGAACTCGACGGAGTCGCACTGGAATTTGACAAAGAAGCCTTAGAAGCGATCGCAGACAAGGCATTGGAACGCAAGACCGGAGCGAGAGGACTGCGTGCGATCATGGAAGCAGTCACATTGGATATGATGTACCATATCCCGTCCGATGAGAGTATTACAAAATGCCAGATTACGAAGGATCTGGTAGAAGAAAAGCTGACAGTGGAAGGCCAGGAGACTAAAAAAATAGAGGAAAAATAACATTGGAAGCAATGGTGAAAAAGATGCCGGCAGTTGCGCTGCGCGGTATGGTAATTTTACCCGGAATGATCGCTCATTTTGATGTGAGCCGTGAAAAGTCGATCAAGGCAGTGGAAGCCTGCATGATGGAAGAACAGAAAATCTTTCTTGTGACACAAAAAGATGTGGAGCAGGAAGACCCGGCGCAGGACGATCTGTACCGGATCGGTATCATCGCCGAGGTAAAGCAGGTCATAAAGCTACAGAATAATATTGTCCGTATCTTAGTGGAGGGAAAGGAGCGCGCAGAACTTGGCTCCTTTTTAGACCATCCTGATTATCTTCTGGCAGAGGTTGTCTGCTTTGACGAGACGGAAGAGGAACTGACCGAGGAAGTTCAGATGGCGATGGTGCGTGGCATCCAGGAGACATTTGAGCGGTACGGTGCAGTCAATAACCGTCTGGGAAAAGAGCTGCAGCGACAGGTCAGGGAAAATACAGAATTGGAAAAGCTGATGGATCAGCTTGCCAACAATCTGCCGGTTGGTTATGAGGAAAAGCAGAGGATATTGGAAGCCATATCTCTGACCGAACGCTATGAAGTCCTGATGGCGCTTCTTTTAAAAGAGATCGAGATCATTGCGATCAAAAACGAATTTCAGGCAAAAGTCAAAGAGCGTGTGGACAAAAACCAGAAAGAATACATTTTGCGGGAACAGATGAAGATCATCAGAGAGGAACTCGGCGAAGACAATACCGAGTCCGACGCAGATCATTTTCTGGCAGAATTGAAGCAGTTAAAAGCCGGCAAAGAAGTCAAAGACAAGATCAAAAAAGAGATCAGCCGGTTTAAAAATATCAGCTCAAGCTCGTCGGAGAGTGCCGTGAGCCGGGGCTACATTGAAACCTTGTTAGAACTGCCTTGGGATAAGGCATCAAAGGATAACAAGGACATCAAAAATGCAGAGCGCATCTTAAACGAAGACCAGTATGGTCTGGAAAAGGTGAAAGAGCGCATGTGAGAGTTCCTTGCCGTGCGCAACCTGACGAAAAAAGGTCAGAGCCCGATCATCTGTCTGGTCGGACCGCCTGGAACCGGAAAGACGAGTATCGCCCGTTCCGTGGCACGTGCATTGGATAAAAAATATGTCCGTATCAGTCTGGGCGGAGTCCGGGACGAAGCAGAGATCCGTGGACACAGAAAGACTTATGTGGGCGCAATGCCGGGACGTATCATCAATGGACTTCGGAGTGCCGGAGTGAAAAATCCGCTGATGCTGCTTGACGAGATCGATAAGATGAGCAGTGATTACAAAGGCGATACGGCATCTGCATTATTAGAGGTGCTGGATGCAGAGCAGAACAGCAAGTTCCGGGATCACTACGTTGAGATACCGGTGGATCTTTCAGAAGTATTTTTCATTGCGACAGCAAACTCCCTACAGGACATCCCAAGACCGCTGCTTGACCGTATGGAAGTGATCGAGGTCACCAGCTATACGGAAAACGAAAAGGCACATATCGCAAGGGAACATCTGCTGGAAAAACAGATGGAGCGCAATGGCATCAGACCGGATCAGCTTAGCGTCAGCGACAAGGCACTGGCAAAGATCATCCGCGGTTATACCAGAGAAGCCGGTGTGCGTAATCTGGAGCGGAAACTTGGAGAGATCGCCAGAAAAGCGGCACGCGAGATTTACGAAAATGATAAGAAACGCGTCAAGATCACTGAACAGAATCTGGGAAAATATCTGGGCAAAGAGAAATACAGTTTTGACCGGAAAAATGACACAGATGAGATCGGCATCGTCCGGGGACTGGCATGGACGAGCGTTGGCGGAGATACGTTGGAGATCGAAGTCAATATCATGCCGGGCAAGGGAGAGATCCAGCTGACCGGACAGCTCGGAGACGTGATGAAAGAGTCTGCGCAGGCAGGATTAAGCTATATCCGTTCGGTCAGTGAAGAATATAAGATACCGAAAAAATTCTTCCAGGAAAATGACATCCACATCCATATCCCGGAGGGAGCCGTACCAAAGGATGGGCCGTCGGCAGGAATTACAATGGCAACAGCAATGCTGTCCGCCATCACAAAGACACCGGTGCGTGCGGATGTGGCAATGACCGGAGAGATCACGCTGCGCGGCAGGGTACTTCCGATCGGTGGACTGAAAGAAAAGACACTGGCTGCGAAAAACGCAGGCATTAAGACGGTATGTGTTCCGAAGAAGAACGAAAAGGACATCGAAGAGATCTCTGCCGAGATCAAAAAGGGACTCGAGATCGTCTATGTAGAAAAGCTTCCGGAAGTATTAAAAGTTGCGTTTGTAAAATAAGAATGAGGGAAACTATGGTTATAAAAAATGTTAATTTGGAAACGGTGTGCGGAATTACCAGCAAAATACCGGATAACCCATATCGGGAAGTGGCATTTGCGGGAAAGTCAAATGTTGGAAAATCATCACTGATCAATGCACTGATGAACCGGAAGGCACTGGCGCGTACTTCTGCACAGCCGGGAAAGACCCAGACGATCAATTTTTACAATATCAATGATGCAATGTATCTGGTCGATCTACCGGGATATGGATATGCAAAGGCCTCGGAGGAGGTAAAGGCAAAGTGGGGAAAGATGATCGAAAATTATCTTCACACATCCAAACAGTTAAAAGCAGTATTTTTGTTAATTGATATTCGACATGCACCCTCAAATAATGATAAAATGATGTATGAGTGGATGGTATATCAGGGCTTTGCACCGATTTTGATCGCAACCAAATTAGATAAGATCAAGAGAAGCCAGATACAAAAACAGATAAAACTGATCCGGGAGGGACTTAATGTACAACCGGGAACGACCATCATTCCTTTTTCCGCAGAAACCAAACAGGGCAGGGACGAGATCTGGGAGCTGATCGATTCACTTGTGCTTCCGGGAGAAGACAGTCCGTTGGAAGAAGAATAAAACCTTAGCGGTTTTGATACAGCTTTGCCATTGCGCAGGGGATAAGACGTGCTACAATAAGAGAAGGTCTTCTGTGCGAGAGAAAGCATAATCCCATAAACAGAAAGGTCTGGTAAGAGTATGAAGAAGAAAAAAATCGTAATTGCACTTGGACATGAGGCACTCGGCACAACGCTGCCGGAACAGAAAGAGGCAACAAAGCGTACTGCAAAGGCGGTCGCAGATTTTATCCGTGAGGATTATCAGGTTGTGATTACCCACAGCAATGGTCCACAGGTGGGCATGATTCACACAGCAATGAATGAATTTTGCAGATTATATCCAGAATATACAGCAACACCAATGTCTGTCTGCTCTGCAATGAGCCAGGGATATATCGGTTACGATTTACAGAACGCCATCCGTTCCGAGTTACTGAACAAGGGCATTTACAAGACCGTTGCAACGGTTTTGACCCAGGTTGTAGTTGACCCTTATGATGAGGCATTTTATAAGCCGAGCAAGATCATCGGACGTGTGATGACAGAGGAAGAGGCAGAGGCAGAAGAGAAGAAAGGAAACCACGTTGTAAAAGTAGAAGACGGTTTCCGTCGTATCGTAGCTGCTCCAAAGCCGGTAGACATCGTGGAGATCGATGCCATCCGTGCTCTTTCCGATGCAGACCAGATCGTGGTTGCC
>JBNMKU010000119.1:0-4924 GCA_050874505.1 Roseburia sp.
AAGAGGTTGCACCGGAGGATCGCCCGAAGGTGGGACAGTGGGTAAATGAAACCCGTCAGGAAATTGAGAATAAACTTGATGAGATGAAGAAAAAACTCGAGGCTGCGGAGTTAGAACATCGCCTGGAAAATGAAGTGATTGACGTTACCCTTCCGGCAAAGAAAAACCGTGTGGGACACAGTCATCCGAATACCATGGTACTTGAAGAGGTAGAGCGTATTTTTACCAGTATGGGATATGAAGTTGTAGAAGGACCGGAAGTGGAATACGATTATTACAACTTTGAAGCATTAAATATTCCGGCAAACCATCCGGCAAAAGATGAGCAGGATACCTTCTACATCAATGATAAGATCCTGCTGCGTACACAGACTTCACCGGTTCAGGTGCGTGTGATGGAGCAGAAGAAACCTCCGATCCGTATGATCGCACCGGGACGTGTGTTCCGTGCGGATGAAGTGGATGCGACCCATTCGCCTTCTTTTCATCAGATTGAGGGAATGGTCATTGACAAGGGAATCACGTTTTCTAACTTAAAGGGAACACTGACCCAGTTTGTACAGAAGCTGTTTGGAAAAGAAACAAAAGTAAAATTCCGTCCGCATCACTTTCCATTCACGGAACCGTCTGCGGAGATGGATGTTTCCTGCTTTAAGTGCGGTGGAAAAGGCTGCCGCTTCTGCAAGGGTGAAGGATGGATCGAGATCCTCGGCTGTGGAATGGTACATCCGAGAGTACTGCGCATGAGCGGTATCGATCCGGAAGAGTATTCCGGTTTTGCATTTGGTATCGGTCTTGAGCGTATCACACTGCTGAAATACGAAATTGACGATATGCGTCTCCTGTATGAGAATGACGATCGTTTCTTAAAACAGTTCTAGGAGGAGAAAAGAATGAATACATCATTAAAATGGATCAAAGCTTTGGTTCCGGGACTTGACTGCGGCGTGCAGGAGTATGTCGATGCCATGACACTTTCCGGCTCTAAAGTAGAAGGATATGAAAAACTCGATGCAGATCTGGACAAGATTGTCATCGGACAGGTAACAAAGATCGAAAAACATCCGGATGCGGACAAGCTCGTGATCTGTCAGGTAAATGTCGGAAATGAGACACTGCAGATCGTAACCGGTGCCCCGAATGTATTTGAAGGTGCCAAGGTTCCGGTCGTACTCGACGGCGGACGTGTGGCAGGCGGTCACGACGGCACAAAGACTCCGGGCGGCATTAAGATTAAAAAGGGAAAACTGCGCGGCGTTCCTTCTGCGGGCATGATGTGCTCCATCGAAGAACTTGGCTCAAACCGTGAAATGTTCCCGGATGCTCCGGAAAATGGGCTTTATATTTTCGGAGAGGATGCACCTGTCGGAGAAGATGCCGTGTCATACCTTGGACTGGATGATGCTGTTATTGAGTATGAGATTACTTCCAACCGTGTGGACTGTTTTTCTGTACTTGGCATTGCAAGAGAGGCAGCAGCTACCTTCCATAAAGAGTTTGTTCCTCCTGTCGTAACGAAGACCGGAAACAGTGAAGATGTCAATGACTATATCAGAGTGTCCGTAAAGGACAACGATCTGTGCAGCCGTTATACTGCAAGAGTTGTAAAGAACATCAAATTTGCACCGTCACCGAAATGGATGCAGGAACGTCTGCGCGCACACGGAATCCGTCCGATCAACAATCTGGTAGATATCACCAATTATGTGATGGAAGAGTATGGACAGCCAATGCATGCCTATGATCTGGATACGATCGAGGGTAAGGAAATCGTCGTAAGACGTGCGGCAGCGGGCGAGACTTTCGTCACCTTAGACGGTCAGGAACGCCAGTTGGACGAAAACGTACTGATGATCTGTGATGCTAAAAAGGCAGTCGGTATTGCCGGTATCATGGGTGGTGAGAATTCCATGATCACAGACCACGTAACGACCATGCTGTTTGAGGCAGCCTGCTTCGACGGAACCAACATCCGTAAATCCGGAAAACGGATCGGACTGCGTACCGATGCTTCCGCAAAATTTGAAAAAGGCCTTGATCCAAACCTTGCCATGGAGGCAATGAACCGTGCCTGCCAGTTAGTTGAGGAACTGGGAGCCGGAGAAGTGGTCGGAGGAGCCATTGACATTTACCCGGTAAAACGCGAGGGCGTAAAGATTCCGTTTGAGCCGGATAAATACAACCGTCTGCTTGGAACCGACATTTCCGCAGAAGATATGCTGGGCTATTTTGAAAAGATCGATCTGGGCTATGACAAGAATACAAATGAAATCCTCGTTCCGTCCTGGAGGCAGGATCTGCTCTGTGATGCGGATATGGCAGAGGAAGTGGCACGTTTCTACGGCTACGACAAGATCGGGACATCTCTTCCGAGCGGAGAGTCTACGGCAGGTGGAAAGAGCTTCAAACTCCGCATGGAAGAAAAAGCGCGCGAAGTTGCAGAGTTCTGCGGATTCTCACAGGCAATGACATATTCTTTTGAGAGCCCGAAAGTATTTGATAAACTGCTGCTTCCGCAGGATTCGAAGTGGAGACAGACCGTTGTTATTTCCAATCCTCTGGGAGAGGATTACTCCATCATGCGTACCCTGCCGCTGAATGGTATGCTGACTTCCTTATCAACCAACTTTGGACGCAGAAACAAGGATGTGCGTCTGTATGAGATGGGTAACATTTATCTGCCGAAGCAGCTTCCGCTGACCGAGCTTCCGGAGGAGCGCATGCAGCTTACATTCGGTATGTACGGGGATGGCGATTTCTTTACGATGAAGGGTGTGGTTGAGGAACTTTTATACCAGACAGGACTCCGCCATAAGCCGGAATACGATCCGAAAGCAGAACTTCCATTTATGCATCCGGGACGCAAGGCAGAGATCGTTTATGACGGAACAGTGATCGGATACCTTGGAGAAATCCATCCGACCGTTGCCGCAAATTATGCAATCAAAGAACGTGTCTACATTGCAGTGATTGATATGCCGGAAATCGTTTCCCGTGCATCTTTCGATTACAAATATGAAGGCATTACAAACTTCCCGGTTTCTTCCCGTGACCTGTCCATGGTAGTGCCGAAAAATATCCTTGTAGGCGATATCGAAAAGATCTTTGAGAAGAACGGCGGCAAGTATCTGGAAAATTATGAACTGTTCGATGTATACGAAGGCGAGCAGATTGAAAAAGGATTTAAGTCCGTTGCATATTCTTTGAAATTCCGTGGAAAAGATAAGAACCTGGAAGACAGCGATATTACCAGCGCAATGGATAAGATCTTAAACGGATTAAAGAATATCGGAATCCAGTTGAGAGGCTAATCATGACAGAAGGAATGAATGTAAAAGATTATGACTATGATCTGCCGGAGGAACTGATCGCACAGGATCCTCTGGAGGATCGTTCCAGCTCCCGCCTGATGGTACTTGACCGTCAGACGGGGGAGGTGGAGCACCGGCATTTTACGGATATCCTTTCGTATCTGCATCCGGGCGACTGTCTGGTAATCAACAATACCAAAGTTATCCCGGCGCGCCTGTTTGGTGTAAAAGAAGATACACAGGCAAAGATTGAAGTGCTCCTGTTAAAACGAAAAGAAAATGATATCTGGGAGACGCTTGTAAAGCCGGGCAAAAAGGCAAAACCTGGAACAAAACTTGTTTTCGGGGACGGGCTTTTAACAGCGGAAGTTGTGGATGTAGTAGAAGATGGCAACCGCCTGATCCAGTTCCATTACGATGGCATTTTTGAGGAGATTTTAGATCAGCTCGGTCAGATGCCGCTGCCGCCATATATTACCCATCAGCTGAAGGATAAGAACCGGTATCAGACAGTTTATGCAAAGTACGATGGTTCTGCCGCCGCACCGACAGCAGGGCTTCATTTCACGAAAGAACTGCTGCAGAAAGTAAAGAATATGGGTGTGGAGATTGCAGAGGTTACGCTTCATGTAGGGCTTGGAACATTCCGCCCGGTAAAGGTGGAAAATGTCTTAGAGCACCATATGCACTCGGAGTTTTATATGGTGTCACAGGAAGCTGCCGACAAGATCAACCATGCGAAGGAGAGCGGGCACCGCGTGATCGCGGTCGGTACGACAAGCACCCGTACGCTCGAGTCAGCCGCAGATGAAAACGGGCATCTGAGAGAGACAAGCGGATGGACGGAGATTTTTATCTATCCGGGCTATCAGTTTAAAGTGATTGATGCACTGATTACAAATTTCCATCTGCCTCAGTCAACACTCGTCATGCTGGTATCTGCGCTTGCGGGCCGTGAACATGTATTACATGCCTATGAAATCGCCGTAAAAGAAAAATACAGATTTTTCAGTTTTGGAGATGCCATGTTCATTAAATAAAAAGAACTGCCTGCAGACAAAATGTTTTTGCATTTTCGCCTGCAGGCAGTTTTTATTTCTGGAATATTAATCGCATACGACTTTATTTTTACCGGTACATTTTCCTTTGTAGAGCTGCTTGCCTACATAGTCAATCCATTCTTTTGCGGTTTGTCCGGAAGTATAAGTTCCGGCACCAATGGTTACTGTATAGCGGAAACTTTCTCTGGAAGAAGTGCGGATGGAATTTGAACCAATTGCAACGCGCAGTGCTTCAAGATCTTCTTTCGGGATTCCGTCGGGTGTACATTTCCCAAGTAACAGAAATTCTTCTCCGCCCCAGCGGCAGTACTTAAAACCACTTTCTTTTGCCTGGCAGATAATGGTCATGGCAAGTACTTTTAATGCGTCATCGCCACTGTTATGTCCATAGGTATCGTTGATTTTTTTGAAATTATCAATATCAATCATCGCCAGGTAATAAAGTTTCATTGTATTCTCGACATATATTTCCTGCAATGCATTCATCATGAAAAAGCGGTTTGGAAGTCCTGTCAGTGCATCGTACTCCGCTTTTTTGGTCAGTTTTTCTTC
>JBNMKU010000120.1:0-4862 GCA_050874505.1 Roseburia sp.
GATATATTTTATGTGACAGGATTGATCCTGGCAGCGGCAGGAGTCCTGTTCTGGTATGCCTATCAAAGACTTGGCTTTCGTCTGGAACACTATATCCCACCATGTATCTTCCGGCAGGTTACCGGGTATTATTGCCCGGGGAGCGGTGGTTCGCGAGCTGTTTACGCTCTGTTTTCGGGTCACCTGATAAAGAGCTTTTGTTATCAGCCTATTGTTTTGTATGTTGTTGTGGTTGGGGGATGGTTTTTGCTCAGCCAGACGGTTGAGCGGTTGTCGAAAGGGAAATTGTCGATCGGGATGAGATATCATGAAGGTTATCTGTGGATCGCAATTGCACTGATCATCATTAATTTTCTGATAAAAAATATGGCATTACTGTGAAAACAGCAATGCCATTAGTTCTGTTTCAGGATGATCGAATGTTTGCAAGGCAACTGGTTATTATTGCGCTGAGAAATAATTCTGCATAAGGGCGTCATAATCAAGTCCCATCATCTGATACATTTCCCGCATCATATTTTCAATGCCTCCGAAATAGATCTGGGCAACCACAAGGGTATAGACGATCATTGCGATAATGATGCCAAGCGCGACCACACTGAGGGCAAGACCGACTTTGGCACGGGACTGCATGGAAAATTCACCGCCGCGGGAAAGCAGCGCGAACACGATCCCGAGAGAACCGCAGATCAGGGTCGGGTAAACCGTACACATGGTCACAAGAGCGATCACACCCATAATGAGCGAGAGGGTTTCCATACGCTGTGAGTGTCTGTCATTTCTGGTATATTGATAATCCATAGATATAGCCTCCACATAAATGATAAGGTTTATTCTATCATGGAGAGAAGAAAAAGACAAATTTATTTTTTGTTTGTAATGTCGCAGAAGAACTGATAAGATAGACAAAGAAAATAAATCAAAAATGAAAGAGGACTTTTATGGATATTACTGCAAAAATTGCCGACGAACTTGGAATCAAAAGGCATCAGGCAGAAGCCGCAATCAAATTAATTGACGAGGGAAACACCATTCCGTTTATCGCACGTTACCGGAAAGAGGCAACCGGGGCATTAAATGACGAGATCCTCCGTAATTTATATGACCGCCTCAACTATCTGAGAAATCTGGAAGAACGAAAGGAGACCGTGCTCGCCAGCATCGAAGAGCAGGGCAAGCTGACCGATGAACTGCGATCACAGATTCTGGCAGCGGAGACGATGGTATTGGTAGAGGATCTGTACCGCCCGTATAAACCGAAACGCCGTACCAGAGCAACGATTGCAACAGAAAAGGGATTGGAGCCGCTCGCAGGCATCATTACTTTACAGATGTTAAACACGCCACTGGTAGCAGAAGCAGAGAAATTTCTGGATGCCGAAAAGGGCGTTGAGACAGTCGAAGATGCGATCGCAGGGGCGAAAGACATCATAGCAGAGAGCATTTCCGATGAGGCTGATTACCGCAGCCGCATAAGGGAACTTACCGTAAAAAAGGGACGGATCGTTTCAAATGCCAAAGACCCGGAGGCAGAGTCGGTATACGAGATGTATTATGATTTTGATGAACCGGTCGCAAAAATGGCAGGACACCGTATCCTTGCATTAAACCGTGGAGAAAACGAAAAATTCCTTACGGTCAAAATAGAAGCACCGGTAGAGGATATCCTGCGCTATCTGGAAAAACAGGTCATCCGGAAAGATAACCCGGAGACGTCACCGGTTTTAAAAGAAGTGGTAGAAGATGCCTATGACCGTCTGATCGCACCGGCGATCGAGCGTGAGATCCGAAGTGACCTTACGGAGCGGGCAGAAGATGGAGCGATAAAAGTTTTTGGAAAGAACTTGGAGCAGCTTTTAATGCAGCCTCCGATCGCAGGACAGGTGGTACTCGGATGGGATCCGGCATTCCGTACAGGCTGTAAGATCGCAGTTGTTGATCCGACCGGAAAGGTATTGGATACGACAGTGATCTACCCGACGGCACCGCAGAATAAAGTAGAAGAAGCAAAAGCAGTGCTCAAAAAGCTGATCGCAAAATATCATGTTACCCTCATTTCACTTGGAAACGGAACCGCATCCAGAGAATCCGAGCAGGTGATCGTGGAACTGTTAAAAGAACTTCCGGTAAAAGTACAGTACATTATCGTAAATGAGGCGGGAGCATCCGTTTATTCCGCCAGCAAACTTGCAACCGAGGAATTTCCGAATTTCGATGTCGGACAGAGAAGCGCGACATCTATGGCAAGACGTTTGCAGGACCCACTGGCAGAGCTGGTAAAGATCGATCCGAAATCGATCGGAGTCGGACAGTATCAGCATGATATGAACCAGAAGAAATTAAGCGAGGCACTTGGCGGCGTGGTCGAGGATTGCGTAAATAAGGTTGGAGTCGACTTAAATACCGCATCCGCATCGTTGCTGGAATACATTTCCGGTATCAGTAAGACGATCGCAAAGAATATTGTAGCTTACCGGGAAGAAAACGGCAGATTTGAGACACGTGCCCAGTTATTAAAAGTAGCAAAATTAGGACCGAAAGCATATGAGCAGTGTGCAGGTTTCCTGCGTATCTTGGATGGTAAAAATCCGCTGGATGCAACCGGCGTACACCCGGAGAGTTACGAAGCAGCAAAACAGCTCTTAGAGCGACTTGGTTATACGACAGAGGATGTAAAAAACAGAAATCTGGATGGCATCTCAAAGAAGATCCACGATTACAAAAAACTGTCAGAAGAACTTAAAGTCGGCGATATTACTTTACAGGATATCGTAAAAGAACTGGAAAAACCGGCGCGTGACCCGAGAGAGGACATGCCGGGACCGATCTTACGCAGTGATGTTCTGGAGATGAAAGACTTAAAACCGGGCATGATCTTAAAGGGAACGGTCCGTAACGTCATTGACTTTGGTGCGTTTGTGGACATCGGAGTACATCAGGATGGACTGGTCCACATTTCGCAGATGAGCGATAAATTTATCAAGCATCCGTTAGAGGCAGTGCGGGTAGGCGATATCGTAGAGGTACAGGTGCTCTCTGTCGATCTTGCGAAAAAAAGAATTTCATTAACGATGAAGATCAACAAAAATTAATTGACATTTTGCACAGATAAGAGTATGTTAGAAGCAAATAAAAGAGAAATTCTTCGGGGCAGGGTGCTAGACCGCAGGTCTAAATTCCCGACCGACGGTGATACCATCGTAGATGGGCAAGTCCGTGAGCTGCAGGCAGTCAGGCTGCATGTGGTTGAGCCGGTGCGAATCCGGGACCGACAGTATAGTCTGGATGAGAGAAGAGAAGCGAGACTTTTCATAGTAAGATGTAAGCAGATGCTTACCTTACATGGACAGCAGCAGAATAATAACCCCGAAACCATTTGGTTTTGGGGATTTTTTTGTTGCAGGAAGAAAGGCATGAGAGCTTTCCGAAGAGTTGGAAAAGGAGACATGTGACAATGGATGCAAACAAAACAATGACACAGACAACAAAAGCAGTAAACGTAAGATATCTTACCGTGACAGCCATGCTTTCCGCAGTGGCGTATATCCTGATGTTTCTGGATTTTTCGGTTCCGTTTATGCCGGGATTTATCAAGATGGATCTGTCTGAACTTCCGGCACTGATCGGTTCATTTTCCATGGGGCCGCTGTGTGGCGTACTGATCTGCCTGGTAAAAAATGTACTGCACCTGTTCATTACCACAACGGGCGGAGTTGGAGAATTATCAAACTTTATCTTGGGAGTGGCATTTGTTCTGCCGGCAGGACTGATCTATAAACATAAAAAGACAAGAAAGACCGCATTGGCAGGTTCCCTGCTCGGAGCAGTCATTATGGCAGTATTCAGTGTAGTTTCCAATTATTTCCTGGTATATCCGGTGTATTACAACTTCATGCCGGAGGATCGTATTCTGGCAGCATACCAGCTGATCCTTCCATCCATGAAGAGCATTTTACAGTGCCTGATCTGCTTTAATATGCCGTTTACTTTTGTAAAGGGGCTGTTTTCTGTTGTGATCACATTCCTGGTATATAAGCATATTTCACCGATCTTAAAAGGAAGAAACCGCTAAAATTCAAAAAATAAGAGGAAGAAAAAGAAAAGGCGTAACCGTCTTTTCTTTTTTTGGTGAAAATGTTATACTGAAGCGAAAGAATCTGTAGAAGGAGAGGATTGACGATGCCAATAGAATTTGATATAACATTAACGCCAAAAGACATGTATCGTTTTAACCTGTATCAGACATATACCGGATTTCAGGGTTGGTTTTCTATTATTGTCAGTATTTTTATTTTTGTATCAGCGGGGCTTACCTACGGAGAGGTTACACTGACACGTACAGTATTATATATTGTACTTGGCGTAGTATTTCTGTTTTATATGCCGGTAACGCTTTATCTGCGTTCCAAACACAACGTCATAGCATCGGATGTGCTAAAAAATGCACTGCATTATTCCGTAACAGAGAAAGGCTTTGCTGTTTCACAAAACGAGGCGTCTGCCGAACTGCCATGGGAACAGATCTACAAGATGATCAGTACCAAAAATAATGTACTGGTATACAGCAGCCGGATCAATGCCTATGTGATCCCGAGACAGCAGCTCGGAGAGACCTATCAGGAGCTTGCGAAGCTGGCAAAGGAAAAACTGCCAAAATATCGTGTCAATATGAAGTAGGCAGCAGAATAGAAATGAGGAAGAGATGAAAGAGACGATTTATGAGAGCAATTCGCCCGAGGAGACACACGCACTGGGAAAGAAGATCGGTGCACATGCCAACCCGGGAGATATTTATACACTTGTGGGCGATCTGGGAGTCGGAAAGACCGTGTTTACACAGGGGATCGCGGAGGGGTTAGGGA
>JBNMKU010000121.1:0-4729 GCA_050874505.1 Roseburia sp.
AAGGCACAGGAAGTTATCACAAAACTTACGGCATCTCTTCAGGTTCGCCCGTTCGAATTTGTGCGTAAGACAGATCCAAGCCAGTTACTGAACTTTATTCAGGACGAACATCCACAGACGATCGCGATGATCCTGTCTTATCTGACAGCAGCACAGGCATCTATGGTGCTTGGTTCCCTGCCGCCTGAGAAACAGGCTGATGTAGCAAAACGTATCGCAATGATGGATCGTACTTCACCGGATGTGATCAAGGAGGTAGAGCGTGTGTTAGAGAGGAAGCTTTCTTCTCTGGTCAATCAGGATTACACAATTGTCGGTGGCGTAGATGCAATCGTAAATATCTTAAATACGGTAGACCGTTCTACCGAGAAACACATTATGGAATCACTCGAGATCGAAGAGCCAGAACTTGCAGACGAGATCCGCAAGAAGATGTTCGTATTCGAGGATATCTTATTGCTGGATGATCGTGCAATTCAGCGAGTACTCCGTGATGTAGACAATTCTGATCTTGGTGTGGCATTGAAAGGCGCAAATGAAGAAGTACAGAATGTGATCTTCAAGAACCTGTCAAAACGTCTTGCAGCAATGATCAAAGAGGATATGGAATTTATGGGCCCTGTTCGTATGAAGGACGTAGAAGAGGCACAGCAGAAGATTGTAAGTGTGATCCGTAAGTTAGAGGATGCAGGAGAGATCGTAATCTCCAGAGGCGGAGGTGACGAGATCGTTGTCTAATCTTTATAAACAGTGGTTCGTACATACCGAGGAAGACAATACAAGAGTAATCAACTCCAATGCAGTTATTGGCAATTACATTGAAAAAAATGTAACCCGGACACCGGGGGAGCCGGATGCAGATGGATTTGCACAGGGACTTGCGATGACAGAGGTAACACCGGTCATCCATGAGGAGGAACCGGAGCAGACCATAGAGGATGCAAAAGCCGAAGCGGAGGATATCATTGAGCAGGCAAGAATGGAAGCCGAGCAGATGGTAAATCAGGCAAAGGCAGAGGCAGGACAGATCCGTGAGAGTGCAAAAAAACAGGGCATGACGGATGGTCAGGTATGGATGGAACAGGAGATTGCGAAACGAAAAGAAGAGTTAGAGGCAGACTACCAGAGCGACAGAAATGCGCTGGAAACAGAATATGTGGAAAAGCGCAAGACAATGGAGACCGAACTCGTAGATGTGATCCTGGAAGTGTTCAATAAGGTATTTCATATTCAGTTTGATAATAAGAAACAGATCCTGATGCATCTGATCGATGATGCGATCATGAACATAGAGGGAGAGAAAAACTTCCGTATCCGGGTTGCAGAAAGCAGCGTTTCGTTCTTGGAAAATAATAAAGAAGATATCTTGGACCGTGTCGGACATGATATGGAGTTAGAGATTATTGCAGATCCCACCTTAGAGGGAAATGATTGTATCATAGAAACTGACTCGGGTGTGTTTGACTGTAGTTTAGGCGCACAGCTGGAAAATCTGATAAAAGATATCAGATCATTATGTTCGTAAGGTGAGATAGTATGACACATAAATACGATAAATATCTGCAACTGGCAGACAAGACATATTTTAACCGTCTTGGAAAGGTTGTAAAGATTGTTGGACTGACAATCGAGTCCGTTGGACCGGATGCAAAGCTAAATGATTTGTGCCGGATTATCATAGACAGAGAAAAAAATACTTCTGTGATGGCAGAGGTGGTCGGTTTTCGTGATAAACGACTGCTTTTAATGCCATATGAAAGCGTAGAGGGAATCGGAGTGGGATGTATCGTCGAAAGTCTGGGACATCCGCTGACTGTTCCGGTCGGAGAGGAACTCTTAGGTCATACGCTGGATGGAATTGGAAGACCAACGGATGTGGAAAAACTGGATGTATCCTATGAATATCCGGTAGAGGCAATGCCACCGGACCCGATGGCAAGAAAGATCATTGATGAAGTGCTTCCGCTTGGTGTAAAAGCCGTGGATGGACTTCTGACAATAGGAAAAGGACAGCGTATCGGTATCTTTGCCGGTTCCGGTGTCGGAAAGAGTACACTGCTTGGTATGTTTGCCAGAAATACAAAAGCAGACATCAACGTCATCGCACTGATCGGTGAGCGAGGCAGAGAGGTGCGTGAGTTCGTAGAACGTGACCTTGGAGAAGAAGGTATGAAGCGTTCGATCGTGATCGTGGCAACGTCAGACAAGCCTGCACTGATCCGTAACAAAGCGGCGAAGACGGCAACTGCGATCGCAGAGTATTTCAGGGATCAGGGGAAAGACGTCTTATTGATGATGGATTCATTGACCCGATTTTCAATGGCACAGCGAGAAATCGGTCTGGCATCCGGAGAACCTCCGGTAACAAGAGGATATCCACCGAGTGTGTATTCGGAAATGCCAAAACTGTTAGAGCGTGCCGGAACTTCACGGATTGGTTCCATTACCGGATTGTATACCGTCTTGGTAGATGGTGATGATTTTAACGAGCCGATCACAGATACGGCGCGAAGTATTCTGGATGGACATATCATGTTATCCAGAAAACTGGGACACAAAAATCATTACCCTGCAATCGATGTGTTGCAGAGTATTTCCCGTGTTATGAGTGCAATCGTGACCAGTGAGCACAAAGAGCTGGCAGGAAAATTAAAGAACGTACTTGCAACCTATAACGAGGCAGAAGATCTGATCAACATCGGAGCATATAAAAGCGGCACTAACCGTGAGATTGATTATGCGATCCAGAAGATTGATGCGGTAAACCAGTTCCTGATGCAGAAAACAGATGAGAAATTTGCATTTGAGGAAGAAATGGAACTGCTTCGCAAATTGTTTGAAACCTAAAAGGGGATGGTGCCATGGCAAAATTCGTATATCGAATGCAGAATATCCTTGATATCAAAGAAAAGATTGAAAATCAGGAAAAGATCGCATATGGTCTGGCAAATGCCAGACTGGTAGAGGAACAGGATAAACTGCGTGCGATCTTAGTTCGCAGGGCAGGTTATGAGGCACAGTCAAGAGAACTCGTGACAGGTAGTATTAAGATCCGGGAGATCAAAGAGTGTAAGAGAGCCATTGACATTATGAAGAGCCAGCAGAGAAGTCAGATGATGAATGTGCATGCGGCAGAACGTAATGTAGAACAGGCGAGAGAACGGTTAAATGCAGCTATGATAGAGCGCAAGACTCATGAGAGACTCAGGGAAAAAGCGTTTGAAACATTCAAAGAAGAGCTAAAGCAGGAAGAGTCAAAAGAGATCGACCAACTTGTCAGCTATACTTATCATGGCAGGGAACCGGAAGGAAAACAACAGAGTTAGGATGGTGAAACGATGGCAGAAGAAAACGAAGAAGTTGTTGTAGATAAAAAGGCTGAAAAAAAGGCAGAAAAACAACGCAAAAAAGAAGAAAAGAAACTTGCAAAACAGAAACAGACAGAAGCAGACGATTTTGAAATGGAAGAAGAAACCGCCGGAGGAAAGGTTGCTGTTTTCTTTGTGACATTGATTATTATCATTGTCTGGCTCGCAATACTGGCACTTTTGATCAAATGGGATGTAGGGGGATTTGGTTCTCAGGTGTTAGCACCGGTACTGAAGAATGTTCCTTATGTCAATAAGATCCTTCCGGATTCTGCATTGGAGGAGATCTCTACAGAGGACAGCGCATATGCGTTTGACTCTATGGATGAAGCTGTAGCAAAGATCAAAGAACTTGAGATCGCACTTGCAGAAGCACAGAATGGAAATACAGAAAATGCCGAGTACATCACACAGTTAGAGGCGCAGGCACAGGAACTGCAGAAATACAAAGAGGATGAGGCTGCATTTGAACAGGAGAAACAGAGTTTTTATGAAGATGTTGTTTTTTCCGACGTAGCACCCGATATAGAAGAATATAAGAAATATTACGAAAGCATCGATCCTGCAAATGCAGAAGTGCTTTATAAACAGGTTGTAGAGCAGACTGCCGCAGATGAAAAAATTGACGAGTATGTAAAGACATACTCCTCCATGAAACCAAAAGAGGCGGCAGCAATCTTTGACACGATGACAAATAATCTGAAATTAGTGGCAGAGATATTAGAGAATATGGATGCTCAGTCAAGAGCCGATATTCTGGGTAAAATGGATTCCAATACCGCAGCAAAGGTAACGGAGATCATGAAACCTTCAGAATAAATATTTTGTTGCGAAGTTATGCAACACAGAGAAAGGAGGAAAAACGTGGGTAGCAGTATTACTAGCGTGACAGGAATTTTATCAGCAGGACAGTCAGGCAGTGTGACCGGTTCGAAAGAGGATGACTTAAAACTTCAATTTGCGCAGGTAATGAGCCAGATGACAACACAGGTTGGGACAGGTTCTCATTCCGGAAATCAGAATGGATATGAGAGCAGACTTACCAGGTTAGCAGATTCTTCAAAGACAGACGGGTATGAGCAGTTTCAGTACAAAGACAATGGCATCAAAAAGCAGTCAGATCGTATTGACAGTGCAAAGATCAGTCAGTCCAAAGACAGGATGGATACATACGAAAGTGATGTAAAAGAAGTTCTGAAAGAGGAACTCGGCGTAACCGATGAGCAGATCACAAAAGCAATGGAACAACTGGGTATGACAGCAGCAGATCTGATGGATACCAAACAGCTTGCAGGTTTGATCATGGAACTTACCGGCTGTGAGGATATGGGACAGTTACCTTGCAATGAAGAGTTTCTTAC
>JBNMKU010000122.1:0-4702 GCA_050874505.1 Roseburia sp.
AGATAATTTAGTTGCAGAAATGAATCTTCATGAAGAACTTGTTGATGAAGATAATGTGGAGGGCGAAGAAAAATATACATTGAATGGAACGGAAATATCTTATGATGAATACTTTGAATTATGCAGCAAGATTTTTGCAACTGAAGTAACTACAACCGAATGACAACTTCCAGTTTGCAGAGATCCACTCTCCCCAAAATCCCGTTGACAACTCCCCCTGTCTGCGCTATAGTTTATCACATAGAGAATGAAGTTCTCCCTTGGGCAACCTAAACTGCTTTTATAGCTGATGACTTCTACGATTATCACAGTCGCAGAAGGTATCAGCTTTTTTTTCGTCTAATTTAAGGAGGAAACCATATGTTGACATCTTTATCACTCATTTTTCTTGTCGGACTGGCACTTGGTGCCATCTGCCAGAGACTGAAACTTCCACGCATCATCGGCATGCTCGTTACCGGTATCCTGTTAGGACCATATGTGCTGGATCTTCTGGACCCGTCCATCCTTTCCATCTCGTCCGAGCTGCGAAAGATGGCTCTGATCATTATTTTGCTCAAAGCCGGTCTGTCTCTGGATCTGAAAGACCTGAAAAAAGCAGGACGTTCTGCCATCCTGCTCTCCTTTGTTCCCGCATCCTGCGAGATCATCGGGTATCTGCTCTTTGCTCCGGTCATCCTTGGCATAAGCCGGGTCGATGCCGCTGTAATGGGTGCGGTTCTTGCCGCCGTTTCCCCGGCTGTTGTGGTTCCCCGGATGGTAATGCTTATGGAGAAAAAATACGGCACGCAAAAAGCTATCCCTCAGATGATTCTGGCGGGTGCTTCCTGTGATGATATTTTTGTCATCGTCCTGTTTACAACCTTTTTAGGCATGGCACAGGGCGGAAGTGCAAATGTCATGGATTTTATCAATATCCCGGTCTCCATTCTCCTTGGCATTTTACTGGGAGCTGCCTTTGGCTACGGACTGTATCTGTTTTTTGAAACCTCTTACGCGCACAAACACTGTGTCCGAAACAGCATGAAAGTCATTATCGTATTAGGCTTCTCGTTTCTTCTGATCGCGATCGAAGAATGGTTAGATGGCATCGTGTCCGTATCCGGTCTGCTGGCGATCGTGGCAATGGCGTGTGTGCTGAAATTAAAAAGCACTGCTTTTGTTTCCAAACGACTGTCAGAAAAATTCGGGAAACTTTGGCTTGCTGCCGAAGTTATCCTTTTTGTTCTGGTTGGTGCCGCTGTCGATATCCGCTATACCTTAAATGCCGGTCTGGCAGCTGTTTTTATGATCCTGATCGCGCTTTTGTTCCGCGCAGTCGGTGTCCTGCTCTGCACCGTCAAAACCTCTCTTTCCCCAAAAGAGCGGCTGTTTTGTGTCATTGCCTATCTTCCAAAGGCAACGGTTCAGGCTGCGATCGGCTCGGTTCCGCTTGCCGCCGGGCTTCCCTGTGGAAACATTATTTTATCCGTGGCAGTGTTGGCGATCCTTATTACCGCACCGCTTGGGGCACTGGGAATTGATGGCAGCTATAAGAAACTTTTAACTCGTTGACTTTCCCCACATTCTATAGCATAATTCGACCTTTACAGAGGGAAAGATCTTACAGCCACTTATCTTATCCGCACTGCCTGTCCTGCTGGCATTGTTTTTGCAGGCGGTCCGCTTTTGTGTGCACATTTTCATATGGGAACACAGAGTGCCGCTTTTGCGACCGTATTTGCACAGTTTATCAGCGTGATCGTTTCCTTTTTATTTATCCGAAAAAGTATGTGCCTTTATCATGCTGATCTCGTCTGCTTTTATGCAGTCCATTTCTGCATTTGTTGCACAAAATTATGGTGCCGGCCGCCTGGACAGAGCCAAAAATCTCTGACACAATAACCGTTTACCGGAACAGATCGATCAGTTTCTGCCAGAAACTGGTCTTCTCCGGTTCTGTCTCCACATTCTCTGCCACGTCTTCTTTTTCAATGGCAGCTGTTTTGATCACGAACTGAACGGAGGAGATATCTTTATTTTTATCCGAAACAAATGATACGGTCTCTGTTTCATCCCCGGAAATAGAAGCGATCATTTCGTCGATCTGATCCTGAACCTGTGTATCCATATCTTTGGTTTCGTCATGAAATTCTGCTGTTTTGTCTTCCAGTTCTGTGGTTCCGTCACACAGGGAAACAATGCCGTCATAGAGTTCTGCTGTTCCATCTTTCAGCTCTCCGGAACCTTCTAACAGCTCCTTGCTTCCGGATGCAAGCTGTGAAACGCCGTCTACTAACTGTCCATAACCGGATGCCAGCGCAGCCACTCCTTTCGTGTATTCCCCGATACCGCTGTCCAATGCCGTATAGTTCTTTACCAGCTCATCAATACCGGATTTTAATGTCGTCATATTGCCTGCCAGTGTTGTCAGGTTTCCTGCCAGAGTGGTGATCGCCGTGTCAAATTTTCCATAATCTGTTTTTAATGTGCCAAGTCCGGTTACCAGAGAACCTGCTCCATCGGAAAGTGAATCCAGATAGGTTTTTGTTCCACCGATGGCTGCATTATTTCCATTTAATAATGTGATCACATTGCTAAGGCTCGCGATCTGTGTCTCAAGTTCTGCTGCCTTTGCGGCATATTCTGCATTGCTCTCATAACCCGGCACGCTCTTGATCTGCTCCAGCGCACTCTGCATCTGCTGCACCTGTGCGGTCAGGCTGGCGATTGCTGCAGTGTTTCCTGCTGCAAGCTGCTCCAGATCGAGCCCGTTCTGTTTTAAAGTTGCCTGATAGCCATCATAGGAAATGCCTGCCTGCAAAGTTCCTGCTCCGGTATACAGATCCCCGATGCCCTGACTGATCGCCGCAGAGCTCTCGGTCAGTTTCTTTAAATCATCTGTGGAAACAGATACCGCAGAAAGACTTGTCTGGATCGTTTTTAATGCTTTTAATACTTCTGCTGAACCACCGGTCAGGTCAGATGATTTTTCATTTAACGCTGTGATCCCGCTCTGTACGGTCGCGATGCCGGTCGAGAGGGAAGCAATGCCATCATCCAGTGCTTCCACACCGGTATAGAGGTTTTCACTGCCCGTCTTTAAACTCTTTCCTCCATCACTCAGTTTTCCGGTTCCTTTGGAAACCTCTTTGGTTCCATCGGAAAGCTGCGCTGTGGCATCCATGATCTGTGTCACTTTATCCATCAGTTCAGCGTCATCGATGTCTACATCCAAATTCAGCTTGATTCCATTGATGAAGACCGCATCCATGGTAAAATCCGTAACATCTGCTTTGATATGCGCATCCAGTCCTTTGCCCGGAAGAACGGTGTAACTGATCTGTTTCTGTGATCCGACATTGGCAAGGGTCGCATCCTCTGCAACAATATTTTCACACTGATCCGTATCTAATGTAAAGGATGCCTGCAACGCGTAATTATCATAGAAATCGTCGTTGCATTTTGTATTCTCAGCAATCTTTATATGGATATCCAGTGCACCTGAAGCTCCTGCAAGTTCCTCCGCACTTACCTCTTTGCCATCCAGCTGGTAGGTGATCGCAATATCCCACGGGATCTGTGCATCCTCTAATGTTCCCTGATAATAAACTTTCTCTTTCTCACTGGTAAATGTGATCTTATCGCCATCCTGTGTGATCGGCTCCGTGGAATTTAACATTTTTACCGAGCTGTAATTTCCGTAATCAGTCACGTCACCTTTTCCAAAAATGTTGACTACGTTGACGGATTCCACATCCCCTTTTGCATCGGTCATGACATAGACCACTTCCTCTTTTTCTCCGGTGGGTGCTGCATATGCGGTCACACCCGATGACATAACGGTTCCTGATATGATAGTTCCAACTAAAATAAGTGCTAAAATCTGATTTCTTCTTTTCATAGTCTCTCACCCTTTCTTACGATTTTTTCCTACAATAAAACGGTCAAACAAATAGAGCAGTCCCGGCAGTACAAATAAGACGATCAACAGAGAACAGATCGTTCCTCTTCCCAGGAAATATCCCAACTGTGACAGCAATCCGTGTGTGGAAATAATTCCAAGCAGGAAACCGACCACGGTCAGTACGCTTCCGGAAGTTAAGATCGATACCGTAACTGCCTCTAATGTTTTTACGATTGCTTCCTTCTTTTCATAATCCGCCCGGTACTCTTTATAGCGTTCCGTCAAAAGGATCGCATAATCGACGGTTGCTCCAAGCTGGATCGAGCTGATGATCAAGTATGCAATATAAAATATGGTGCTTCCCATAAAATATGGAATGGATAAATTGATCCAGATCGCCGTCTCGATACTCAACACCAGAATAACCGGTGGTACGATCGAACGAAGAGTAAGCACCAGCACGATAAACACGGCTGCGATCGCCACGAGATTGACTTTTACCATATCTGCGGTGATGGTATCCATCAGATCGTAGGTCGATACGCCTTCTCCTGCCAGATACCACTCTCCCGGGTAATAGCTTTCTGCGATCGAACGTACCTCCTCTACCAGTGCAAAGGTCTTTTGTCCTTCATACTCTGCATCCACTGACACGATCAGTCTTGCATGGTTGTCGGAGCAGAGCTTTGCGTAGGTTTCTGCATCCAGATATCCAAATCAAAATAAATAGCATTAATTGTTCTTGTATTTTCTGCTTTTCGCTTAAAAGTCTGGAAAGAATTAAGGCTTATGTATATATTATAATCATTATTATAG
>JBNMKU010000123.1:0-4682 GCA_050874505.1 Roseburia sp.
GTATACGTTTGAATGTTTTGCGGCATTCAGGGGACGTATCAATCCCAAAAAGAGAGAAAGGATCTTCAAACGGCAGGTGTTCTATTTGTATCTGATCCATCTGGATGGATTCCTTTCCATTTATGCCGTGACAGATGAGATACAGATTGTCGTGCTGTACTTTTTACAGCTTGTGCTGATCACGATCCTGCTGGGCAATTACCAGCTGCTGTATCCGAAAGCATCCAGACTGGTTACCAATAATATGTGCATGCTGTTGGTTGTCGGATTTATCATGCTGACACGTCTGTCCTATGATAAATCGGTAAAACAGTATGCGATCGCTGTGGTATCCACGGTCATCATCTTTGTGATCCCGGTATTGATCCGCAAGGCAAAATTTCTGCGCAACCTGACCTGGCTTTATGCGATCGTTGGTATGGCAGGACTTGCCGTTGTAACAGTATTCGGAGCGACAAGTTATGGTGCGAAGATCTCCATTTCGGTGGGAGGCTTTTTCTCCATCCAGCCGTCCGAATTTGTGAAGATCCTCTTTGTGTTTTTTATAGCCTGTATGCTGCATCAGAATACAGATTTTAAACAGGTTTGTATCACGACCGTGATCGCTGCGGCACATGTGCTGATCCTTGTGGCATCCAGAGATCTTGGTGGAGCCCTGATCTTTTTCATTACATACCTTGTAATGCTTTATGTGGCGACCAAGAAACTGTTTTATTTTGCAGGGGGCATCATGGTGGGGGCAATCGCCGCGGTAGTTGCCTACCAGTTATTTTCCCATGTCAGGGTTCGTGTGGTGGCATGGCAGGACCCGCTCAGTGTGATCGATAACGAGGGCTATCAGATCTGTCAGTCCCTGTTTGCGATCGGAACCGGTGGATGGTTTGGAACCGGACTGTATCAGGGTTCGCCGAATAAGATTCCGGTGGTGGAGCAGGATTTTATCTTTTCCGCAATCTCCGAAGAGATGGGTGGGATTTTTGCACTGTGCCTGATCATGGTATGTATCAGTTGTTTTTTGATGTTTTTAAATATCGCGATGCAGATGAAAGACCAGTTTTATAAATTAGTGGCATTAGGACTTGGTACAGTATACGCATTTCAGGTATTTTTGACCATCGGGGGAGTGACCAAATGTATCCCGTCCACCGGAGTGACACTGCCACTTGTGAGTTATGGAGGAAGTTCTCTGCTTAGTACCATGATATTATTTGCAATCATTCAGGGATTGTATATCTTAAGACAGGATGAGGGAGAGACAAATGGAAAACAGACCGTACAAAGAAGAACAAGATTTGAAGATGAGATCGAAGACTTCTCCTAAGAAAAAGAAAAAAAAGAAAGCCCCTTCCAAAAACAGGGAATTTGCAGTGATCACCTATTCCTTTCTGGCACTGTTCATCTGCCTGATGGGATACTTTACCTATTTTCAGTTTGAAAAAAGCGAAGATTTTATCGACAATCCATATAACACCAGACAGGAGACTTTCGAACAGAAGGTAGTGCGGGGGAAGATTCTGGCGGCAACCGGAGAAACGCTGGCAGAGACTATCAGCGATGATGCTGGAAATGATACCAGAAGATATCCGTACGGAAGTATATTTGCGCATGTTGTTGGTTATTCTACTCATGGAAAGACAGGGATTGAATCACAGGCAAACTTTGACCTGCTGCGTTCCAATGTTTCAATCATCGAGAAAACAGGAAACGAGATCCAGGGTGAAAAGAGCATTGGCGACAATGTGGTCACGACATTGGATTATGAATTGCAGCTTCGCGCCTATGATGCGCTTGGCTCCTACGATGGGGCAGTTGTTGTCATGGAACCGGCAACAGGAAAGATCCTTGCGATGGTTTCCAAACCGGATTTTGACCCCAATACGATCTCAGAGGATTGGGATACCCTTACAGCAGATACCAATACGGATGCCGTGCTGTTAAACCGTGCAACACAGGGACTTTATCCGCCGGGATCGACTTTTAAGATCTTAACGACGTTAGAGTATTTAAACGAACATGGTACAGATGAAGATTACAGCTATTCCTGCAATGGCAGTTTTACGGTTGGAAATACGACGATCCACTGCCATAACAACAAGAGCCATGGCACGCAGACCTTAAAGCAGGCATTTGCAAATTCCTGTAATTCGGCATATTCATCGATGGGACTGGATTTAGATATCACCCAGTTCTCAAAATTATGTGATTCCCTGCTTTTTAATACCAGTCTTCCGACCAAATTTGAATCGTCAAAGAGCAGTTTTGTCCTTCAGAGCAGTGATGGAGATGCCTCCGTTATGAGTACGGCGATCGGACAGGGAAAGACACTTGTCACACCGTTTCATATGGCACTGATCGTCAGTGCGATCGCAAACGATGGTGTTTTGATGCAGCCATATGTGATCGACCACACGGAAACCTATGAGGGTACGGTGCACGAGCAGAATGAGCCGGAGACCTATAAGCAGTTGATCTCATCCGAAAATGCAGCGGTATTGCAGGAGTATATGTCTGCAGTAGTACAGAATGGAACCGGACAAAAATTAAAGGGACAGAGTTATGAGGCGGCGGGGAAGACCGGCTCGGCAGAGTTCTCTTCCGGTACGGATGCAGCACATTCCTGGTTTGTGGGCTATGCACATCAGGAGGGAAAAGAGGATATCGCAGTTGCCGTGTTGGTAGAGGATTCCGGTGTGGGAAGCGAATATGCGGTTCCGATCGCAAAAGAGATTTTTGATTCTTACTATGAGAATTACGAATAGGGTGGGTTTATTTCTTGCATGAACCGTGAAAAAGTATTATACTTAATTTAATTATGAGAAACCACATCAGGAGGTATTGCAATGATAGAAGCAACGAGCTGTGGTGGTGTGGTAATATTTCGAGGTAAAATATTGCTCTTATACAAGAATTATAAAAATAAGTATGAGGGCTGGGTATTGCCCAAGGGAACCGTAGAAGAGGGCGAGACATATGAGGACACCGCACTTCGTGAAGTTCTTGAAGAGACTGGTGCCAGAGCAAATATCATAAAATATGTAGGCAAGAGCCAGTATTCATTTACCGTACCGGAAGACACCGTGGAAAAAGAAGTCCACTGGTATCTGATGATGGGAGACAGTTATTACAGCAAGCCACAGCGGGAAGAGTATTTTGTAGATTCAGGATATTACAAATTCCATGAGGCATATCACCTCTTGAAATTTCCAAACGAAAAACAGATTTTAGAGAAAGCCTACAACGAATATTTAGAATTAAAGAAGAACAATTTGTGGGGCAGCCATAAGTATTTTTAGTCTGCCGGTGAAACCACATTGGAAGACTGAGGATTTTGTATGATATGGTATGATGATTTGTATGTAGGAGAGAGTATCGTACATAAGACAAGAAAAATTAAATGGAAAATTCTTCACAATGCGGGACAGATCCATATTTATGTCATTGCACTGGCATCCTGTCCGAAAAATCTTCTTGATATCATTCCTGCACAGGAATTGATGCAAAAGGGATATCCCAAAAAGGAATTATATGTAATCGGACTGGCAAAAGGCTACGACGAGGCGGTCGAAGTGGCAGCGTCGATCGTGGATGAAGTATATCAGAATACAGGTGGTTTTGCCGTCAGACCGTATCTGGAAGAAAAAAGGAGAAGAAAAAAAGAAGGATGACAGTAATCTTATTTCTTTTAAAATTAATTGGCATCATCCTGCTTGTTCTGCTTGGCATTGTGCTTGTCCTGCTTGCTCTGCTTTTGTTTGTACCGGTCCGATACCGGATCAAAGGTTCTATTCTGGATGATGTGACCGTGCATGTAAAACTGCACTGGCTGTTACATCTGCTTGTTTTTTCCCTGTCCTACGAGGAAAAGGAGTTTGCCACAGAGTTTCGTATCTTAGGATTTCGCCTGTTCCCACGGGAAAAGAAAAAGTCCGCGTTGGATGACACCGATTTTGACGATATAGAAGAGGCAGAGGACGAGAGTGTTACGCAGAAACCTGTGCAGGAGACACCACAGCTTACGGCGACGGAGTACAGTGGGGAGCCACAGACGGAAAGTCAGACGGAAGAAAATAGAGAGCCACAAAAGAAAAGTCAGACAGACGAAAGTGAAGGGTCACAGACTGGTAGTTCAGAAGATAACAGAAAGCCGAAACGGCAGCCAAAGCGAAAGTTTCATACGTTTTTCAGTAAATGGAAGCGTTTTTTGGAGAAGATAAAGCGGGTACCGGATAAGGTTTCTGCCATCCGGAATGTCATTTTGGATGAGGGCAATCACAAAGTCGTATCCATGGTATGGGAACAGATCCGTTACCTGTTACGGCACAGCAGATTTCGAAAGCTAAAAACAGACCTTACGTTTTCGGCGGGAGATCCGGCTTTAACCGGGCAGATCCTTGGAATGCTCTGCATGGTTCCAGTGCTGTATCAGTATGAGGTTTCCGTGGTGCCGGATTTTGAAAGTGAACAGTGGTACCTGCGGGGAACCTTTGAGATAAAAGGACATGCACGTCTGGTACATGTGCTGCGCAGTGGTATCCTGTTATGGAAAGAAAAAGAAGTACGCAGATTTGTAAATCGCATGATGAAAAAATAGAAAGGTAGGAATTTGATATGGGAGACAATAGTTTTCACACAACGGTAGAGTCATTGTTTAAGGGGATGGACAGCTTTATTACCACAAAGAC
>JBNMKU010000124.1:0-4647 GCA_050874505.1 Roseburia sp.
ATCATCAATGCGACCGTTCCGACCGGTTCCATGGAACACACGATCGAGCCGGGCGATGACTTATTTGGAATGCGTCTGACCTACAAATTTTCGGAACCATCGCGCGGGGATATTATTATTTTCCGGTTCCCCGATGATGAAACACAAAAATACGTCAAACGCGTGATCGGTCTGCCGGGCGATAAGGTGGAGATCAACGACGGAAAAATTTACATCAATGGTGCAGAACAGCCGTTAAAAGAAGATTATTTAAAGGAGACGTGGACAGAGGCTACAGGGCCGTTTACGTTTGAAGTGCCAGAGGACAGTTATCTGGTGCTTGGGGACAACCGCAATGATTCATATGATGCGCGTTACTGGGATCACACGTATGTGACCAAAGATGAAATTATTGGTAAAGCTTATTTTATTTACTATCCATTCAAAAGACTGGGTAGCCTATACAAATAAATAATTTATACAAGGAGGCAGAATAATTATGCCAGAAAATTCAAATTGCAGCGGAGCATCTTCCTGTTCCAAAGAAAGCTGCGCAGGATGTTCGCAGAATACAAAGAATCCTCAGAGCATGCTTGAGGCGATGAACGCCTATTCCGATATCAAACATGTGATTGGTGTTGTCAGCGGAAAGGGTGGTGTCGGAAAATCATTCGTCACTTCATCGCTTGCCGTGCAGATGGCAAAAGCCGGTTATAAAGTAGGAATTCTCGATGCAGATATCACAGGACCTTCGATTCCGAAGATGTTTGGCGCACATGGCCAGTTAGTTGGGGATGAGAAGGGCATGTATCCATATGAGACACCGGAAGGCATCAAGATTGTTTCTATCAACCTTCTGATGGAAGATGAGGAGGCTCCGGTTGTATGGAGAGGTCCGGTGATTGCAGGTGCAGTCAAGCAGTTCTGGAACGAGACGGTATGGGGCGATATTGATTATTTATTTGTTGATATGCCGCCAGGAACCGGTGATGTACCGCTTACGGTGTTCCAGTCCCTTCCAGTAGACGGAATCGTTATTGTCACATCTCCGCAGGAACTTGTGCAGATGATTGTAAAGAAAGCATTCCACATGGCAAATATGATGCACATCCCGGTGCTCGGGCTGGTAGAAAATTTCAGTTATCTGGAGTGTCCGGACTGTGGAAAGAAGATTTCCGTATTCGGAGAAAGCCATATTGATGAGGTGGCAGCGGCAGAGGGAACGAAGGTACTTGGAAAGCTTCCGATGGTGCCGGACTATGCAAAGACCGCGGATGCAGGAAAATTCTATGAGATGGAAAATCCGTATTTAAATGATGCAGTAGAAGTTTTAAAAAACATTTAGATCTGTATAAAAAATCTGTATAATAAAAAGGAACAGGTTGAAAGAAAATTTTCTTTCAACCTGTTCCTTTTTTATTCTTCTATCGTTTTATTTATCGCCTTCCGGGGCAGTTGTCTCAGTTTCTGTCATCGCGGAAGGATCTTCATAGGTGATGGTGTTGGATTCACGGAAGATGGTTTCGTTGGATCCCATCTGGCATACCTTGATCGTATCGCCATCTTTTACTTTGTCCTTCGGGATGATCAGGCAATTTGCATTGCTGAAGGTGGTGCTGATCTTTTCATCATTGATAAATACTTTACTCCATTTTGTGAAATTGGAGCCATGGATAAATACTTCGGATCCGCCGATGGAGTCTGCAGTATCGGATACGGTTACATCGTCGATTCCCATGACAATATTGGTTGCCGGGTATTTGTCCTCGCCGTTATAGCAGTATTTATTTCCGTAAAGGATATCGTACTGTAAGTTGTCAAGCCCGTCGAGATAAGTGGTCTGGTCTTTTTTATCTGCCATCTGTGTCTGGTGGTAATTTAATACGGTACCTTCATGGATTCCGGCTGCATTTGTGATGCTTGCCATAAGCTGGTAGGCATACAGATCGGCATCCTGTTTCTTTAAGCCCATATTGTTCCATGTGACATATTTGGTTTTGTAAATGTCACCGGATTTCATATCGGAATCTTCCAGTCCCATAGTCGGAAGGTGATCTCCGAAGGCAACCACGATTGTATCTTCGTCTCTCTTGGAGAGATTGGAGATCAGGTCGTTTAAGAAAGTATCCACTTCATTGAGCTGGTTCACATAATAGATCCACTGGTTTTTCTTTTCCTCGTCGCTGACACCGCTTACGGTATATACCGGATTGGCAATGACCGGCTGTTTTGGATAGTCACCATGTGTGCCGACGGTGATGGTGTATGTGAAGTCTGGCTGGTTCGGTGTGGAATCCAGTGTCTTGATGGTCTCGCTGACTAAGATATCATCGGTTGCCCAGCTTCCGTTTGGGGTGTAACTCTGGATATTCATAAGCTCTTTGCTTGTAAATGTATCAAATCCCATCTTGGAAAAGGCATTTACGCGGCTGTAGAAGTTACCGCCGTTGTTATGTACGGCATGGGTACCGTAACCGATGGAAGCCAGTGCGGAAGCGGTGCTCTCGCAGGTGACATCTTTTTTCTTTAAAACAGTTTTGTATGGATATTCTCCGGTTCCGAAATACTGCATGCTCATACCGGTCAGCACTTCAAACTCGGTATTGGCAGTACCGGCTCCCACAACCGGAACGGTCAGATAACCGCTCGTATAGTTCTTTTCAAGATTGTGGAACGTAGGAATCGGATCCTCGTTATAATTTAAAAACTTGATCTCATCCGGATCACAGAAGGACTCTAACAGGATGAGGATGATGTTTGGTGCATCGTCTTTGGTTACTTTTGTTTCTTTTTTGCTTTCGTCGACTTTTTTCTCGATAGAAGCAATGTTTTCCTTGCTGTAATCATCTGGTTTGCTCATGCCGCGGTCTACCACGCTGGAAGAGAAACCGTAAATGAAACCGTAGTTTTCATAGCCCTGTGCAATGTTGGAAAAATAACTTGCCACTACATTTGCATTCTGTGCAGCGGATGTGGTGACCGGAAGTCCGACAAACAGTACGGATACAATTGCTGCGGATACAACGATCTTGTGGGTCTTTCCCTGATAACGTGGTCCTTTGATGAACAAAACAGCGCAGAACAGGAAGAACAATCCAAGACCGATGACAACAATGGTTGCTTCCTCGGCGGTAAAATAGTTGGTATTGTTCATGGCAAACAGATCGTTGATACATTTCAGATCCGTAAAACCAAATGGTGTGACACGGTTGGAAAGGATACATCCGTTGATGATGCCAAGCAGTATCCAGAATCCACTGATGATGACCCGCCAGAACGCACGTCTGCGGAACAGGTACACCAGACTCAGGGATGCAAATACGATAAATGCGTTATAGAAAAACGCAACGGTATGCATTCCCACGAAAGTACATGCGGAGAGAAAATCTCTTCGAGAGAGCACCTCTACGATAAATACGATTCCACAGGAGATCAGTGCGTGGAATAATAAGGAATATTTATTTAAAAATGAAATCCGCCGCAGGTAAGCTTCGGAATGCTGTTTTTCAACCCTGGTGAATAGTTTTTCTTTGATTACACTAAAAAATTTCTTCATCTTTACCTCTCCTTTACTCGAACTATAGAGTACTAAAAAAGAAATGCAAAGACAAGAGGTAAAATTTATAAAAAAACCCCGTGAAAAACGGGGTTTTTTTGCAATATGAATAAATTGTGAACAAACAGTGTTCTTATCGGTTTGAACGTCTCCAGATGTGCATCTTTTCGGCCTCTTTGATCAGGTCATCGCGGAAGTCCGGATGTGCAATGGAGATCAGTGCTTCTGCCTTCTGCCAGCTTGATAATCCCTTGACATTGACCATACCGTACTCGGTTACGACATAGTGTGTGTTGGCACGGGTATCGGTTACGATGGATCCTTCTGCCAGTGTCGGGCGGATTCTGGAGTGCTTTACACCCTGCTTGTCGGTAAAGGTGGAAGAGCAGCAGATAAAGCTCTTTCCGCCGTTGGAAAGATAAGCACCCAGCACGAAATCAAGCTGTCCGCCTGCACCGCTGATGTGCTTTATGCCGGAAGACTCGGAGCTTACCTGGCCGAACAGGTCGATGTCTACGCAGTTGTTGATGGAAATGAAGTTGTCCAGAGCTGCAATGGAACGGATATCGTTTGTGTAGCTTACCGGGGCACTCATCAGTTCCGGGTTCTCATCAAGGTAGTCATACATCTTCTTGGTTCCTGCACCGAAGCCATAAACCTGACGGTAGCGGTCGATGTTCTTGTGTGCACCTGTGATTTTTCCGGCTCTTGCGATATCAACAAATGCATCGACATACATTTCAGTATGTACACCCAGGTCTTTCAGATCGGATTCTGCGATCAGAGAACCGACTGCGTTTGGCATACCGCCGATACCAAGCTGTAAGCAGGCACCATTCGGAATCTGGTCTACGATCAGACGGGCTACTTTCTGGTCGATCTCTGTGGCAGGACCGCCTGCACCTAATTCTCCGATTGGAGGGTTGTCACCTTCTACGATGGCATTTACCTTTGAAATATGGATACCGTTTTCCGTACCGCCGAGGCAGCGAGGCATGTTCTCATTTACTTCTACAATGATATGCTTTGCAGTCTCACACATAGCGCCAAGATGGGAAGCACTTGGTCCAAAGTTGAAGTAACCGTGCTTGTCCATCGGTGCAACCTGGAAC
>JBNMKU010000125.1:0-4636 GCA_050874505.1 Roseburia sp.
AAGGTATCATACTGCCCCGGTGTTACCATCACATAATCTGTTCCGATCTCCTGCATCAGATCTGAAAGCTCCTCTGCACTCATCTGTGACATATGCTCCACTTTCTGGATCCGCTCATACCAGTCTAACACCGCACGCTTTGAAGACGGGGTCGACTTAAAGATACAGTAACAGTTCCGCTCGGACATTAACTGTACCCAGCCCGAATCTCCATTGTACGGATCGGCAAGGAACTCATCCTCTGCATCGGATGCCTCTTTAAACGCGATCGAGAGCTGATAGATGTCATTTCCCATTGCACTTCTTAAGCACTCGTCTCCCGATACATAAGAAACACCGTTTTCATCGATCTTTACAATGGTTCCTTCGATCGAATAGCCGATCACAAACACTGCAAACAGACACAATACAACATGATACACTTTTTTATAATTCAGATATGGAAGGATAAATTCTGTAAGAAAGACCACCGCAGCGATCATCACAACCACTTCACTCCATCCATGTAAGACACAAAGTGCCACTAAGAAGATTTCCCAGACAAGCAGCTTGATCGTTCCATGATAAAACGGAACATCTTTTGTCACCAGTTTTTCTTCCAGTCCAAAGAGACTCTCTGCGAAGAGCAATACCGCGCAGAGCATCGTCACTGCGAAACTGTAATCGCAGCCAAGCAACAGCACCAAAATGGCAAACGCACCCTGTAAATACCGCTCTTCGTCAAACAGCATGTCCGCGATCTTTAAATATAACAGCATTGCAAAATATGCCATGTATTTAAAGCATTTCGGCAGATACATCGTAATAATAGTAGAACTTGGATGAAGGATCGTACCAAAATACTGCACTGCAAAAATAAGGATCCAGAGTGCCATGGAAAGGATACTAAGAAGCAGATACTGGCGTGACTTCACCTCTGTCTTGTCTTTCCAATACCGGATGGCAAAAAACAGTGCCGGGATCAGCAATAGCAGGAAACTTTTTACGATCACGTCCGTCCCCCACGCAGTCGGGAGCAGATGGTTCGGAGTACGGATATTGACATAGATCTCCGCAAATAAAGTCTCATCCACTGCCTCGCCGTGAAGCAGAGCCGGTACCGTTACAAGGAGCATGACCACAACATAGACCGGCAGTCCCTTTAAGGTCTTCCAGTCAATCTTTTTTTCTGCGATCATAACAGCAAGCCAGATCACTCCGATGGCACAGCCACCCCACATTCCCTCATGTACATGCATCAGGGTTGCAAGGGAAAGGCAGATCCACGCTGCCATCCAGTTTTTCTTTTCCCCTATGAGGAAAGAGATGCCAAGCAGCACCAGTGCCGTTCCGGTTCCGATGAATACGTCCATCGCACCATTTAAGCCGAATCCTGCCAGTGTTCCAAGAGAAGAACGGAACATACAGGACACTAAAACCGCACCAAACAGCAGTCGTCTCTCTTTGGTCACTTTACACACCGTCCGTGCCGCCGCTACTGCGTAAATAATGAAGTTTGCGCGGATGATCAGGGTTGCAACACCAGCCCAGCTCATTTTCAGCAGATTCATCAGAACACTTACGATCACATTGGCATAATAGCGTGGCGAAAATCCATCTTCCAGCAATCCGATATTCTGTTTGAACAGCTCATGGTTATACTGATGTAACTGTTCCATGCCATAATTTACATTTTCAACTGCGATCGTTTTCCCATAAAAAAGGAAGGAAAAGCCAATGCACAGCAAAAAGAGCAATAGTTTTTCGTAATCAAACGCCTTTTTCTTCACCTGACAGTCTCTCCTTTTCTGATCTTAAGTACATCTCCCATGATCACTTTGCTCTGACGTATCTTGGAAGAAAATCCCTTATTCCAGGAGGAAGCTCCCTTTTCTCTTTTTCCCATATGGATGCGGAAACGTTTTACCACAAGGTCACTGCGTTTTGCCTTGTCATAAACATAAGTCTCGATCGCAAAATCATACGGGATACGCTCATCCATCTGATCCAGCAGACTTCTGTGGAACAACACCGGGATCGCTCCGATGTCATAGAGGTACTGTCCTAACATCAATGTCACATAGGCGGTCATCCCGGCGGTAAAAATATGTTCTACCACGCTCCGGCTGTCCCGGACTCCTTTTAAGAAAAACTTCTGACCGGATGTATCTCTCTCAATATAGTCAATAAAACGCATCATTTCTTTTGGGCTGACCTGTAAATCCGCGTGAATCCAGCCGATATAATCGCCGGTTGCCGCTTTCATTCCCTGCGCCACACCATAGCCATAGCCAAGGTTTTCATCCACATAGGCGATCTTAAAGTCCGCTCTCTCGCTGCACTCACGCTCTAGGCACTCTCTGGTCTTATCCTTTGAGCCATTTTCTACCATAATATATTCCACATCCCGGGAACCTTTTACCTGCTCTAATCGTTTTACCAGTCCATGTATATTTAATTCTTCATTGTAACATGGCACAATCACAGAATATTTCATGTTCATCCTCATTTATCTTTTTATTTTTATCCATCATATGATTATATCAAATCCACTGATACTGCGCAAGTTTTTTAACTTTGTATCGTTTTCATGCGATAAAACTCTCCTTTTTGCGCCATCAGTTCCTCAAAGGTCCCATATTCCACACAATGACCATCCGCTAATACTGCGATCTTGTCCGCATCCCGGATCGTAGAAAGCCTGTGTGCCACAATAAAGGTGGTACGGTTTCTGGTCAGATTGCCGAGTGCCTCCTGGATCAGTTTTTCGGAAATGCTGTCTAATGCCGAGGTTGCTTCATCCAATACAATGACCTTCGGATTTCGGATCAGTGCTCTTGCGATCGCGATCCGCTGTCTCTGACCACCGGACAGTTTTCCGCCATGCTCTCCCACAACCGTGTCAAGCCCTTCCGGCAGGCTCTCGATCAGATCTGTCAGATTTGCCGCGCGGATCACATTCCACAGTTCTTCCTCCGACACCTGTTCTGCCCCATATACGATATTTTCACGGATCGTTCCCGAAAATAAGATCGATGTCTGCGGCACGACTGCTAAATGTTTCCGGTAGGAACGCAGGTCGATCTCTTTCATATCGTTTCCATCCAAAAGCACCTTACCACCATCTGCAAGGTGGAATCCGATCACGAGATTTAGAACGGTTGATTTTCCGGCTCCGGATTCACCTACCAATGCGATCGTCTCGCCCTGCTTAACATGAAGGTTCAGATGATTTAACACTTTGGTATTGTTATTTTTATAATGAAAGGAAACGTCACAAAAATCAAATTCACCCTTTACATCGTCCAGCTGTTTCTTTCCCTCATTGTCCTCGACGTCCTCGGAGAGAAGCACTTCTCCTATGGAATTTACGGATTCGATTCCCTTGGTGATCGTTGGAAGCAATGTGACGATCGCCGATACCTGATTGACTACCGTTGCAAAATAACTCTGATATAAGGTGATATCTCCGGCTAAGATCCGTCCCCCGATCGCAAGATACCCGGTAAATGCCAGACAGATGACCTGGAACACCTGAAAGATCGCCCAGCCGACCGAGCCGAACAATGCCTGCACCAGATCCAGCTTATAGCCCTTCTCTGCTACCGCAAACAACTGTCCGCTCATTTTGTGCACTTCCTCATCCTCTAAGGCATGTGCCCTTGTCACCGGAACAAGTTCTACCATTTCCATGACACGCGCAGAGGTTTCTTCCATCTCTTTTCGAAACTCGGTATTCCGTTTCCGCATTGCTGTACGAAACGATACCATCGTGATGGCTGCAACCGGTGCAGTCAGCAGGAAAAAGATAAAGACCACCTTACTTTTGGATGCCGTTACCACCAATGCTACGCCGATGTTTAAGACAATATTTAAAATACTGAGGAACATCTGGGTCGACAACGTCTCTACCGCCTCTACATCACGCATGATTTTCGACTGCAATCTGCCCGACTGCGTCTCCACATGATAGGAAATAGACAGCTGTTGCAGTTTCCGCACCAGTGCTTTTCGAAGTCCGGTCTCCGCATAACGCGTCGCAAGGCTCTTATAAGAAGTATAATAATAGTTCATCGGAATATTTAAACCGATCAGCCCAACCTCTAAGATCGAATAAAAAATGATGTTCTGTACCGTGTTCGGGTTCTTCATCGTCACATCATTGATGATGTTTGCTGTTATGATCGGCAGCACCCATACACAGGCATGCTTTAAGAAAAAGCAGATGACTGCCATGACAAATTTATGATAATTCCCCTTATATAGTGAGATCAGAATACGGATGGGGTGTCCCTTCTGTCTCCGGTAACTCTCAATAAACCAGCTCTCGGTATCGATTGGATTGCGCGGCGCAGTCTTTTTCTCAAATTCGTTCATCTGTCCCTTTTCCTTTTGTCTTTTTCTCTCATATTAGCACAATCTTTTTTGAAAAGATACTCTCTTTTTCTTATTACGCACGCAAAAAAGGACACCCGACAAGCGGGTGTCCTCATTCTGCTATTTTTTATACCGGGTAAGCACCGTTTTTGGTATCTGCGATCGTTGCATCTACCTTTTTCTGCTGTGCCTCACGATATTTGAAGAACTCTGTTGCTACCTGTGGGAACAGTGCGTAAGATCATACATCCTCGTCCTGCTGTTTCCACTGTTTCATCTC
>JBNMKU010000126.1:0-4563 GCA_050874505.1 Roseburia sp.
CAACTACACAGGCTACAAATGCAGCTCCCAGAAAGTTTCCGATATATACAAACAGCCAGTTTTTTAACATTTTCCATACCGGAACCTTCTTCTCCAGTACCGCGAGAATGATCAGATTATTCCCGGTAAACAACTCGCTTCCGGCTACCAGTACCATAGCCATACCGGCTGGGAACACACAGGCCCCAACCAGCTTCGCCACAGAAGCCACCGCGATCGTACTGGATGCTGTCGTGGATGCGATTCCGGCAAATCCGATAAACATACCGGCAAAGAAGCCCAACAATAACATCTTAAATATGGACAGGTTTGCTTTATGAATCCCGACCTCTACATAGTTTCTTGCTATTTCCAATGGTGAGTGCATACATGTATCTCCTTCGTTTTTCTTATGATGTCTGCTGATTCATCGAATCTTTGTCTATCATATCATTATTCCGAAGGTTTGTGAACCGTTGATTCCTATTCGCCTTTCCTCTGAGGACAATCCCATGTCAATCATATGTGTAAGAAGTGCCTTAAGGCTATCATAGTAACCATTCAGGTTATATAAAATACACGGTGCATCTAACTGCTTTAGCGATACCTTTGACATAACCTCCGATATCTCTTCCAATGTACCTGTTCCCCCCGGAAATGCAATAAACGCATTGCCAAGTTCTATCATCTTACTTTTGCGTTCTGTCATATCCTTTGTAATGATCAATTCTGTTAATCCTACGTACTGAAGTTCCTTATCCATAAAAAACTGTGGTTCCACGCCTGTAACTTGTCCACCGGCCTTTAATACGCTTTCGGCAATCAGTCCCATCAAGCCGGATTTTGATCCACCATACACCAGCGAATTACCGCTTTTTCCAATCCATATTCCCAACTCCTTGACCGCTTCCGCCAGTCTTGGATCCTTTCCTTCCAATGTTCCAAGATATACTGTAATATTCATTTTCACGATCTCCTTATACAAACTTGAATTTATCTCACTATCCCATTCCAATTGTTTACAATAAGATCTACGTTCTTTTCAAGATCCGCAGCTCCATCCAATTCAATTTTTACACACGACATATTTTTCATCCATTCTTTCTGTTCTCTCATATTCGGAAAACCATCTCCTTCATACCTTCGATTATCATTCAAAAATCTCATATGGGCTTCATACATATCTCCACCTTCAAGCACTCTTTTACCAAATCGCTCTATTGCTCTTTTATGGACTCTTTCTATTCGAATATCTGGTGAAACATAAAGAAATACCATCATTTCAAACATCTCATCAAATGCGTAATGGAACGAACTCATCGAACCAGCCATAACAAAATGTTCATATGGAGCAATATCATTGTTCAGTCTGCTAATCTTTTCATCTCGTGTATACATCTGTGTATATGGACTATCTGTATTCTGTTTCCATATATAATCGTCCACATCAAAATATGGATATCCCAATTTCTGTGCAACAATTTTTCCAAGTGTTGTCTTTCCACTTCCAGATGGACCAATTATCATAATTCCAGTTGACATATTTATACCTCTTTAGTTAGCAATAATTTACGATTTGTTAATTTGTTTTATTATAGCACATGTAACCCCCTTCACAATAAAAAAGAGCAACCGAATTTTCTCGATTACTCTCTGTTCATTACTTCCATGATAATAATATCATAACTTCCTTTTCAAAAAAAGTCTCAATACCGTAGCCAAACCGTAGTCATTCCGTATATATTTGTAACTTTTTGTAAGTCGTTTTTCTTTCCACCATAATAATATCAACTCTTATTTGAAAAAGAAAGATGCGTGTGGTTAGTCCATGGTTAGTCTTTTGTTAGTTTTTCGTAATCATTCAAATAGAACATACCGTTTTCCCCATAAGCTTACCACTCAGACTTACCACTTTTCTTACCACTTTAAATCACGGTTTTATGATATTTTGTGATACTTTACGATGTTTTCTCTGTAAACGTCAAATGCCTTCAATCCCTTATAAATCAAGCATTACCGCCTCTTTCCAGTCATTACTTTTCATCAACAACTTGAAAGATAAAAAACTTCAAATAATAGCTCTCCGGTACATTCGCCGAATTCGCCCACAGGATCGGATGATCCGGTGCCTGCGTGCGGAACTCTACCTGACGGAGCCGCTTGTGTGTCGCCTTTGCTGCTTCCTTGACCGTCTTTGCCAAAAGCTCCTGTGTCATGAAATGAGAGCAGGAGCAGGTTGCAAGATATCCGCCATCTTTGACAAGCTTTAACCCTTTCATATTGATTTCACGGTAACCCTTGATGGCATTCTTGGTCGCCTCACGTGACTTTGTGAAAGCCGGTGGATCCAAAATGACGACATCATACTTCTCCCCGGCTGCTGCAAGGCGCGGCAGTTCATCCAACACATTTGCACAGCGGAAATGTACCGTATCCTCCAGACCATTCCTGCAGGCATTTTCTGTTGCCTGCGAAACGGCGTACTCTGAGATATCCAGCCCGGTCACATCCAAAGCCCCGGCGATTCCCGCGTTAAGTGCAAAAGTGCCCATATGGGTAAAGCAGTCCAGCACTCTTTTTCCCTTGCAGATGCGCTGCATGGCAAGGCGGTTGTATTTCTGATCGAGGAAAAATCCCGTTTTCTGCCCGTTTACCACATCTACCATATAGCGGACTCCGTTTTCCACGATCTCCACATTGGTATCAAACGGCTCACCGATAAAATCCTTTACCTTCGGCAAACCTTCTTTTTTCCGTTCATTGGCATCACTGCGTTCGTATACGCCGCGGACATGGATCCCATCCTCTGCCAGAACTTCCTTTAAAAGATCCACGATAGTTTCCTTAAACTGTTCCATGCCAAGTGCCAGACATTCCACCACAAGTACATCTTCATATTTGTCCACAACAAGCCCCGGCAGAAAATCCGCCTCCCCGAAGATCACGCGGCAGGAGGAGGTATCTACGGTTGTCTTACGATACTCCCATGCATTTTTTACGCGCATCCGTAAAAATTCCCTGTCGATCTCCTGCTCCGTTTTTCTTGTCATAATACGGATCCTGATCTTGGAATTTTGGTTGATGAATCCTCTGCCCATCGGATACCCGTCAAAATCATGTACCGTCACAACATCCCCGTTATGAAAACTTCCGGTGATCGTATCTATTTCGTTATCGAAGATCCACATACCACCTGCTTTGATGGTTCTGCCCTCTCCTTTTTTCAGCGTTACGATTGTATGGTTCTGCATCTGTATTTCCTCTTTTCTGCAGATCTGTTTATACAGGATTTTTGTTTATTTGCACAGATCCTTTACTACCTCGCCTGCTATGATCAACCCTGCTACCGATGGTACAAATGCCGTACTGCCCGGAATATCTCTTCTTTCCGTGCATTTGCGCGCAGCCCCTGGTGGGCAGATACAATGCGTTCTGCAACTGATTGACATATCTTCCAGCGGTCTTACCGGCTGTTCCTCGGAATAAACCACCTTCAGCTTTTTCACGCCTCTTTTTTTGAGTTCCCGCCGCATGACCTTCGCCAGCGGACAGACCTTTGTTTTATAAATATCCGCCACACGGAATGCAGATGCATCCAGCTTATTGCCTGCTCCCATGCTGCTGATGATCGGTACACCCGCTTCCTGCGACTTCATGACAAGCGCGATCTTGGCAGTTACCGTATCTACCGCATCTACCACATAGTCGTATTCTTCAAATGGAAAAGTATCCGCGTTTTCCGGCAGGAAAAAGCATTTGTGCACCGTCACTTCCGCATCCGGATTGATCTCCAGGATCCGTTCCTTCATCACATCCGCTTTATATTTACCGACCGTTTTTCTTGTGGCAATGATCTGTCTGTTTAAATTGGTCAGGCAGACCTTGTCATCATCCACAAGATCAAAAGCACCGACACCGCTTCTGACAAGTGCTTCACAGACATAACCACCGACACCACCGATTCCAAATACGGCGACTCTTGCATTTTTTAATTTTTCCATTGCTTCCGGGCCCAGCAGAAGCTGTGTCCTTGAAAACTGATTCAGCATAATAATTCCTTTCCGTCAGACAACTTAGTGTGGATAGATCAGATGTGCATCATCGATCCCGTACAGTGTTTTTTCCAGATAACGGTCAGCCAGATAATTTGCCATACCCAGATTCATATCCAGATAATTACCACAGTCCTTGGGACTTGCACCCGGTACTTCGCCACGGTAATCTCTGATAAACTCAAACATTTCCGTCACAAGTGCTACGATATCCTTAGAAGCATAGTCCCCTGCCAGCAGCAGATAAAATCCTGTTCTGCAGCCCATCGGTCCAAAATAGATCACCTTATTCTTGATCTCTTCCTTATTTCTGAGATAGGTTGCACCCAGATGCTCTATCGTATGCACCTCAGCCGTATTCATGACAGGCTCCTCATTCGGCGATGTCATGCGCAGGTCAAATGTCGTTACGACTTCCTGTCCGATCTGATCCTTTCTGGATACATAAACACCCGGCTGTAATTTGATATGATCTATTGTAAAACTTGCTATTTTTTCCATCCTGATATCCTCCTTTGCGTATCACGCATGA
>JBNMKU010000127.1:0-4530 GCA_050874505.1 Roseburia sp.
GTACATGGGCTTATAGCTCAGCCGGTTAGAGCGCACGCCTGATAAGCGTGAGGTCGGTGGTTCGAGTCCACTTAAGCCCATTTTTTACAGATGTCTGATCTTTCAGGCATCTTTTTTGTGCCTGCATGTCCAACCGATTGTTCAAAATCCAGTACAAAAGGTACAATACCCAGTTTTTGTATATTGACAAAAAGATTCGACGAAGTATAATACAAGTTATCGTTGTATTATCCAATGAGGTAAGAATAGTACGCAAATATGTCAAAGGAGGCAAATTTACGTGCTTTTTTTTTGGAACACTTTAGCGTGATGCAGAGTTAATGAGATGATACGATGAAATTACAAAAATACTTAATAAGAGGTAGGAGAGAAGAACATGAGTAAATATCTAGTAAAACGTGTATTGTTAGCGATATTATCAATACTCATTGTAAGTGCCATTACGTTTTTCGTAATGAACCTGATTCCCGGAGGGCCGTTTAACAAGGAGAAAGCGACCAGCAAGGAAGCACAGAAGGTGCTCGAGGAGCGCTATAATCTGGATAAACCGGTTCCGGAGCAGTATGTAATATACATGAATAATCTTTTGCACGGGGACTGGGGAGTATCCCTTCACAGCGGAAGAAACATCTGGACAGAGATCTCCAGAAAATTTGCTGTTTCTGCAAAATTAGGTGGTGTGGCAGCAATTGTTGCAATCATCATCGGACTGATCCTCGGAAGTATCGCAGCGCTTACGCGAAACCGGCTTCCGGATCGTCTGATCGTATTTTTCACGACACTGGGAACCGCGATGCCATCGTTTGTGCTTGCGACACTGCTTTTGCTGGTATTTTGTTTAAAACTCGGCTGGGTTCCGGTCTGGTCATCAAGCAATCCGAATTATCTGCTTCCGATCATCGCACTGGCAGCTTACCCGATGGCATATATTACCCGTCTGACAAAGACCAGTATGCTCGATGCCTTAAATCAGGATTACATCCGTACCGCAAGGGCAAAAGGTGTGCACAGACTGAAAGTGATCTTTAAGCATGCGCTCAAAAACGCACTGATCCCGGTTGTGACTTACGTCGGACCGATGGTTGCCTATATTCTGACCGGTTCCATGGTTGTGGAAAACATTTTTACGATCGGTGGTCTTGGAACAGAATTTGTTACAAGTATTGTAAACCGTGATTATACAATGATCATGGCAATCACGATTTTCCTTGCGGTTCTGATGGTAATTGCAAATCTTCTGACAGATATTGCATACAAACTGATCGATCCAAGGATCACATTTGAATAATTCCGGAGGAAGAAAAAATGCAGGAAAATGAAGAATTAAAGAAGCGGCAGCTATTGTCCGCACAGATCGATTTAAGTAAATTTAATAAAAATGATTTTGTCAAGGCATCAGATGAGGAAAAGAAACAGCAGGACGTCATGGGCGAATCTACCACCTTTTTCAAAGATGGAATGAGACGTCTCAAAAAGAATCCTCTGGCAATGGGAAGTATCGTTGTGTTGGTTCTTATCCTTGCACTCATCATCATTGCCCCGATTTTTGTACCATACAGCTACTCGGACATCATTACGGTAGACGGCAAACGTGACAAGACAGCCGCCAACATGGCACCGTTTGAATACTCCAAACTTGAGCAGCAGTACATGGACCGCACGGGAGAGAAGCTCTTCCCGCATATTTTTGGAACGGACAACTTAAGCCGTGACTATTTTATCCGTGTGATTTACGGAACGAGAGTCAGCCTGTCTGTCGGCGTGGTTGCCGCGATCATGGTACTGATCATCGGACTGGTCTATGGATCAGTTGCCGGATATTTTGGCGGAAAAGTGGATATGATCATGATGCGCATTGTTGATATTATTTATTCACTGCCGGACATGCTGATTATCATTCTGCTTTCGGTTGTATTCCAGGAACGGTTAAAACCACTCATTGAGGGAACCGCCCTTGCAAAGCTCGGAACAAACATGATCTCCATGTTTATCGTGTTCGGACTGCTGTACTGGGTAAGTATGGCGCGTCTGATCCGTGGTCAGATCCTTACGATCAAAAACAATGAATATGTGCTTGCGGCACGCTGTATCGGAACGAAAAACGGCCGTATCTTAACCAGACATATTCTGCCAAACTGTTTATCGGTCATCATTATCACGACCGCGCTGCAGGTGCCTAGCGCTATTTTTACCGAAAGTTACCTGAGTTTCTTAGGTCTTGGTGTCAGCGCACCGCTTACTTCCCTGGGAAGTCTGGCAAATGATGCGCGTTCGGCAATGCAGTCCTATCCGCACCGTCTGGTTATCCCGGCAGTGCTGATCTGTCTGATCGTGCTGGCATTAAACCTTTTAGGAGACGGTTTAAGAGATGCATTTGATTCAAAACTGAATTAAGGAGATAAGCAAATGAGGGAAGAAAATAAATATATATTACAGGTAAAAGATCTTCATACCAGCTTTGATACAGATGCTGGCGAGGTTCGCGCGGTAAACGGTGTCTCCTTTAATCTGGAGAGGGGAAAAACACTTGGAATCGTAGGAGAATCCGGTTCCGGTAAATCGGTTACCTCCTACTCGATCATGCAGATCCTTGCGGAGACCGGAAAAATCACCGGAGGAGAGGTGCTCTACCACGGCGAGGATATCTCCAAATGGAACGAAAAGCAGATGCAGAAGTTCCGCGGAGAGAAATGTTCGATCATTTTCCAGGATCCGATGACCAGCTTAAATCCGGTATTTACGATCGGAAACCAGCTTATGGAGGCAATCCTGCTGCATACCGACAAGGACAAAAAGCAGGCAAGGGAGCGCGCCATCGAGATGCTGACTTTAGTTGGTGTCAATGAGCCGGAGAGCCGCTTAAAACAGTATCCGTATGAGTTGTCCGGAGGTATGCGTCAGCGTGTCATGATCGCCATGGCACTGGCATGTGAGCCGGATATCCTGATCGCTGATGAGCCGACCACGGCGCTTGATGTGACCATTCAGGCACAGATCCTTGAACTGATGCAGGATCTGCAGAAGAAACTCGGAATGGCGATCATCATGGTAACCCATGATTTAGGTGTCATTGCAAGCATGTGTGATGAGATCATCGTTATGTATGGCGGCCGTGTCTGTGAGCGCGGTACGGCGGATGCGATTTTCTATCATCCGGCACATGAGTACACAAAAGGTCTGCTCCGCTCCATTCCAAAGGCAGACAATATGAATGAAAAACTGATCCCGATCGGAGGTACCCCGATCAACCTGCTGCAGATGCCGGAGGGCTGTGCGTTTTGTCCGCGCTGCGAGTCCGCGATGAAGATCTGCTTAAAGCAGCAGCCGGAAGAGTTCCGTGTAGGGGAAGATCATCTGGCAAGCTGCTGGATGAACGTAAAAGAATTCTATGAAGCACAGGAGGGCGGCAGCAATGAGCAGTGAAAACAAGAACAATGAATACCTGCTGAAAGTAGAACATTTAAAGCAGTATTTTCCGGTGCATCAGGGATTTAAGACGATTCCGCTTAAGGCTGTGGATGATATTTCCTTTGCCATCCGTCCGGGAGAAACCCTTGGACTGGTAGGAGAGTCCGGCTGTGGAAAGACTACTGTAGGCCGTACCCTGCTTCGGCTGTATCAGCCAACGGCAGGCCGAATCGAGTTTGACGGCAATGTGATCTTTGATAGTGGGGAACAGTACGACGAAAACGGAAAAATGATCGTCGGGGCCGACGGAAAGCCGGTCATGGGAAAGAAGATCGATGTCAATATGATGCCATACCGCAAGCAGATGCAGATGGTATTTCAGGATCCATATTCTTCTTTAAACCCGCGCATGACGGTTGAAGATATCATCGGAGAGCCTCTCGATGTGCATAAACTTTACAAAAATAAAAAGGAACGCCGTGAAAAGATCCTTGATCTGATGGAACTGGTAGGACTCAATGCGGAGCATGCCATGCGTTATGCGCATGAGTTTTCCGGCGGCCAGCGCCAGCGTATCGGTATTGCCCGTGCGCTTGCCGTAAATCCGAAGTTCATCGTCTGTGATGAGGCGGTATCGGCGCTTGACGTATCCATTCAGGCGCAGGTTGTCAATATGTTTGAGGAACTGCAGGAAAAACTTGGCGTGGCATATCTGTTTATCGCGCATGACCTGCTTGTGGTGCATCATATTTCTGACCGTATCGCGGTTATGTATCTGGGCAAGATGATGGAGATCGCGGATGCAGATGAACTCAACGAAAACCCGATGCATCCGTATACATTAAGCCTTTTGTCTGCGGTTCCAATCCCGGATCCGGAGACGGCAAGAAACAGTCACCGTATCGTTTTGGAGGGCGATGTGCCGAGTCCGCTTAAAATGCCGACCGGTTGTCCGTTCCGTACACGGTGCAAGTATGCAACCGAGCAATGCGGGAAAGAAATGCCGCAGCTGACCGACAGGGGGAACGGTCATTTCGTTGCATTCTGGAACAAATAAGGTTTTTTCCCGCAAGGGTGAAACATATAAATAATTTTCAGGAGGAACAATTATGAAGAAGAAAC
>JBNMKU010000128.1:0-4457 GCA_050874505.1 Roseburia sp.
AAAGTACCGGGTCATGAGAAGATGATCGAAGCCTGTGATTACCTCACCGGAACGCCTGTAGGAGAAAAAGTGGCTGTCATCGGCGGCGGACTTACCGGCTGTGAGATCGCGTATGAGCTGGCATTGCAGGGCAAACAGCCCATCATCGTAGAGATGAAGGATGACCTGATCGCCCAGACCGGTGTCTGCCTGGCAAACAGTTCCTATTTGAGAGAGTGGTTTGCATGGAAGAAGGTGCCGGTATATCTGGAGACGACGTTACAGGAAGTAAAGGACGGCAGCATCGTATGTAAGGATTCAGCCGGAAAAGAGATCACGATTCCCTGTGACAGTGTGATCAGCTCAGCAGGTTATATCCCGAATCCGCTGGCACCGAAGGGCAGCAATGTAAGTCTCGTAGGTGACTGCAACGGTGTGGGTAATCTGAGAACTGTTGTATGGCGTGCTTATGAAGTGGCTATGAAGATATAATGCCGAGAGGGCAGCGCACGAGTTTGTGTCTGCGCGCACTTGACACAAACTCGCTATGCGCAAAGAGCGTGCGCGGAAATGAGGATGAAAACTGTGAATTTAACAAAAGAACAAGAGGAAATCTTTGACGGAAAACAGGGCGATGTCCTGGCAAAAGTCATGCAGACACTGGTACGTTACGGTGAACTGTTCGGCGCAGATAAGATGGTACCCGTGACCAGCAAATACAACCATCTGGTAACCTCTTTCGGACTGAAAGCACTGGCGCCGGTCTATGAGCTGATGAACCAGCTGATCGAATCCGGCAATGTATCGAAACAGAAGTTTTCAGCGGATCCAAGGCCTTTGGATCCGAACGTGCCCAGTTCCTTTTTACAGAATATTGTATTTAAGAACTTCATGTATTCCAAACAGGACGATTATGAGAAGCAGCTGACACAGCTTGGCATCATGGAAAAAGACGCTTATACCTGTACCTGTTATATGGACGAGGTGGGCAATACGCCTGCAATGGGCGAAGTATTGTCCTGGTCGGAGTCTTCGGCGGTCGTCTATGCAAACTCCGTACTGGGCGCAAGATGTAACCGTAATTCCGGCATCATTGACCTCATGGGATCGGTCGTGGGTTATGTGCCGCATTTCGGACTGTTGACAGACGAAGGCAGAAAAGCAACCTGGATCGTAAAGATCGAGACTACGAAGAAGCCGGAAGCACAGTTGCTTGGCTCCGCCATCGGTATGAAAGTTATGGCAGATGTGCCCTATATCGTAGGTCTGGACAAATGGCTGGGCGGTGAGCTGGATGACGCGGCGAAGACCTATCTGAAGGATTTCGGCGCGGCGACTGCTTCCAACGGTGCGGTAGGACTGTATCATGTGGAAAATATCACACCGGAAGCTGTAAAATACGGAAAAGACCTGATCGTGGAAGACGCGAAAGTCTATGTGGTGGACGATGCGGAGCTGGAGAGAGTCTATCAGAGCTATCCCGTCATCTGGAAAAAGAAAGATGCCACACCGAAGCTGTGTTTCATGGGATGTCCTCACATGAGTCTGAACCAGCTGATCGACTGGACACAGAAGATCAGCAAAAGCCTGAAAGAAGCAGGCCGGACAAAGGTATGTATTCCTACTGTATTCACGGCGGCTCCTGCGGTATTGAAAAAATTCGAAGAGACTCCTTACGCTGCAACACTGAAGGAGACAGGTGTCATCACTTCTTATATCTGTCCGCTGATGTATATGAACAATCCGCTCAGTGAGAAGATGCCGGTCATCACTTCCAGCAATAAGCTGCGGACTTATACCAGTGCAAGGTATTACACCGATGCAGAGATCTTAGCGCAGATCACGAAGGGAGGAGCAGACAAATGAAAGAATTTAAAGGCAGAATCGTAGCCCCCGGAACCGTAACGGCGAAAGCATTGGTATCCCACGGTGGACTGAATACCCTGGCATCTTTCCAAAAGGCATTGCAGTTCGGAGATAAAAAGGCAACCTGTGGAGACCAGAATAATCCGGATCTCTATGGTAAGCAGATGGCAGGAAAGGCATTGTGCCTGCCTACGACCATCGGTTCCACCACCGGCGGACTGGTGCTGTACTGTGCCTGCTCCATGAACAGACAGCCGGCATGCATGTTGTTCTCCCAGCCCATTGATTCTCTGGCAGCAGCCGGAGCAATCTTGGCGGATGTATGGCTGGATAACGTGCAGATGCCTGTGATCGACAGCCTGGGAGAAGAGTTTCTTACGTATGTGAAAGATGATATGGATATTACCGTGAAGGAAGACGGAACGGTGGTAGTGGAATAGAGCAGACATAATAGATTAATTGAGGTACTTCCGGTGGAATGCAGATTACCTAAAATTCCGGTGGAAGTACCTTTTATGTATGAATAAATTTTGATGTTTTGGCGGAACTTTACAAAAAATCTCCCCCAATAGATAGGTACTTCATTTCTCGGATAATCTGAAAAGGGATAACTATCACGGTTGTAGGAGATTTTTTCACTGGCTCATTAAATAAACAACGGCTTAACAGCAGAAATCCACTGTTAAGCCGTATCAATTATTTCATCTCGTTGTCTATTTCGTCAGTTCTGCAACGACTTGGTTGATGACCTTGCCGTCAGCCTTGCCCTTCAGCTCGCTCATGACAGCCTTCATGATCTGTCCCTTATTCTTGGTGGCCAGGACATCGGCGAATTTCTCTTCCAGAATAGCTTTCACTTCCTCGGCGGAAAGCATCTTGGGAGCAAACTCGCTCATGATCTCGTAGCGCTTCTTATATTCTTCCAGCAGTTCGGTACGCTCTGCAGGACAGGTGTCGATCTGCTCTTTTACGGACTTGATCTCTTTTAAGATAGCTTCATTGGCCATCTCATCAGGGATATTGTCGCGGCAGCCGTTGTCGATTCCCTTTTTCTTTACAGCGGATACCAATGCGGAGATGGCATCCTTTCTGAATTTATCTTTTGCCTTCATGGCAGCAATCATTGCGTCTTGTAATTCTTTTAATTTCATTACGGTCTCCTCTCTGGAAAAATTCCAAATATTATTATACTCCTTCAAACAAAAACTGAAAAGAGAAAAAAGCTCTTGAGTTTCCGTAGTTTTATCTACAGTCACACATATTTTCATATATTGTCATAAACAACTTTCAAAAAATGCGTAAAATATAAGGAATCCCATTCCTTTTTGATGTAAAATTAAGTCACCACAACAAAACTGTACTAAACAAAAAAGAGGAGGATTCCCTGTGGCTTATTTTACAACAAATACTTATACTTTGAAACGGGAAATTTTAACTTTTTCAAACAAAATTTCCAGACACCTGTCCAAACCGGATAGAAAGTTCACTGCTGACATGACTTATGGCATGCTCGCTTCCGGCAGCTGCCTTCTTACGGATATCGTTGATCAGCTTCATGAACCTTCTAAAAAGGTCAACTCCGTAGAAAGACTTACAAGGCATCTGAATATCGGCACTCCTGTAAAAGCCCTGCATTCCTATCTTTCCACGATCCGTAAATGGGTTCCTGACGAACCCGTTATTCACATCGATGACAGCGATATCATAAAGCCAGATGGCTATAAGTTTGAAGCTCTTGGTATTGTCAGGGATGGTTCCAAAAGTACGGATATTAAAAATGTTTATGAAAAAGGCTATCATGTAACCGAAGCCTGTGTCCTGACAAAGAGCAGCCATCCGGTCAGTATTTTCTCAAAGATCCATTCTTCAAAAGAAAAAAATTTTACCTCTGCCAACGACGTAACTTTTTCCGCAATGGAACGGGGCGCTTCCCTGTTTGGCAGGGCAACCTTTGTCATGGACAGGGGATATGATGACAACAAGATGTTTCTAAAGCTTGATGAGTTGAAACAGGATTACGTGATTCGCCTTACCGCTAAACGGAAACTATTTTTCCACGGAAAATGGGTCTCTGCCGCACAGCTGTGTAACCAGCGGAAGGGAAAGATCAAAACACCTCTTATATTCCGGGGAAAGTGCCACGATGCTTATCTTTCCCATGTAAAAGTACAGATAACCGCGTCCAGAAAAGATATTTATCTGGTTCTCGTTTATGGCATTACCGAGCATCCCATGATGCTGGCAACCAATAGGGAAATCAAGTCCAAAGAAGATGTCATAAAGGTTGCAAAGACATACTTCTCAAGATGGCGCATTGAGGAATATTTCCGCTGTAAAAAGCAGATGTTCCATTTTGAAAACTTCCGGGTACGGAAGCTTGAAGCAATCAATGCTCTAAATTTTTATATCACCCTGTGCATGGCGTTTTTGGCTCATTTATCCATGAAGCCCGAAACGAATGCTGTTAAGGTATCCATTATACAAAAAGCAGACCCTGTAAAGGAAAAAGTACATTTCTGCTATTACCGGCTGGCTAAAGGCATCTGTGGCATACTTTCGTATGCAAAAGAGGGTATCAGGCTCTGGTTCCGGACAAAACGTCCGGCATACCA
>JBNMKU010000129.1:0-4406 GCA_050874505.1 Roseburia sp.
CCCCGGGCAATAATACCCGGTAACCTGCCGGAAGATACATGGTGGGATATAGTGTTCCAGACGAAAGCCAAGTCTTTGATAGGCATACCAGAACAGGACTCCTGCCGCTGCCAGGATCAATCCTGTCACATAAAATATATCCTCTACTTTTTTGTTTGTTTCCGGTTTTTTCTGTCGTTTCATCGTTTTTTCTCCACATACACTGATTTTTTCTAATGGTCTATGCAAATCGTTTCTTCCTGTGCTATAATGTTCAAATAGTTTTTCAGCTTACTATTATAACATACGCAAAGGAGTTCTTCCATGAAACGTTCTTCGAAAGAAATAAAACGGATATCCAGAGACATTTTAAATGACCGGTATGGGGTTCCGATGGGTGCATTTGTACTCGCCAGTGTGATCCCGATGGCAGTCGAACTTCCATTTTCGATGTCTTCCGGCAATAACCCATCCACTTCACAGCTTGTGATCACGCTTTTTGCAGAGATCATCATCACTTTGATCTCTTTTCTTTTATCCACCGGGGTCTCCCTTGTTCATCTGAACATGACAAGAAACCAGACCTTTAAGGCTACGCAGATCTTCGCTCCGTTCCGTCAGCGCACGGAATGTTACTTCGGTGCCGCTGTCCTGTTGCTCCTGCTGTTTCTTGCAGCTTCCCTGCCACTGATCGGAGGGGTTTTACTGTTTTATTACCTGGGCGAAAACATCACCGGCATTGTCATCCTTGTCTGCACGATTTTGATTTCGGTCGTTTTGTATGCACTTGTCCTGTTAAATTATAATTTTGTCGGACTGCTGCTGCTCGACCATCCTCAGTTTGGTGTTATTAATTGTTTCCGCGAATGTCGCCTGATGATGAAGGGCAACAAGGGACGTCTGCTCTATGTCCTGCTCAGTTTTATCGGATGGGATCTTCTGATTGTCTGCTCCCTCGGACTTGCCGCTCTCTGGGTCAGCCCTTACCGCAACCAGACCATGGTTAGCTTTTATCTGGACTGCACCGGAGAACTCGACTCCATTCCGGTACGGCAGTATCCGTGATTTTTGAGGGTAATAAAGTGTGCGCATGTCGCACACTTTCGCGCGCGAGTGATATGCGAAGCATAAACTTCTTCTCCACGAGCTGCGCATCTTGGCAAGCTTGCTTTTGCTGTATAGGGAATTTCAAAGGAATTTCATATACAGCGAAAAAGTTCCACCGGGCGATCGTGCCCGGTGGAACTTTTTTTCTTCTCCTGCCTTACCTGATATGCAGTTTCTACTCCGTCTCCACTTCAATTTTCCCCATACCGCACTCTAAGGAAAGCGTTCCCTGTGTATTCTCACGTCTTATGCGGGTCTCTTTGTTTTTTATCGAACGGTTATTTACAACAATTTTGCCCATGCCAAGCTTCATATCATAGCCAAAATCATTTTCTTTCTGGTCTAAATGCAGTTTGCAGTTTCCCATGCCACACTCGATCTTGCTGTCGCCGGACAGTTTTCCCTGATAGTTAAAATTACCGACTCCACATGAAATATCCATCCGTTTCACATTCATCTGTGACATAGTGACATCTCCTGCACCGATCTCAGCCCTTAAACATTTCTCCACGATCATACCGGAAACCGTCCATTTTCCTGCGCCGATCTCTGCCTTTATCGTATCGCAGCTGATCTTCTCCTGCTCCATATGGACATCCCCCGCGCCATTTTTTAATGCGATCGTGTGGAACCGGTGTCCTCTCGGAAGGTACAGCCGTATTACCGGAACATCGCCATGCCGGACGGAAAAGAATTTCCGCTTTTGTTCCAGCACAACCTCCAGGCAGCCCTCCTGTAACGTGCAGGAATAATCTTCTTCCCCGATCTTTTCTGCCTCCACACGGATCCGATGGTCTTCGGTCTCTTCAAAATATACAGCTGCATATGCCGTGTTTATTTTGATCTCTGTTACGTTTTCTTCTGGAAATGTATCCAGTTTTCTCTGCCTTGTCATATCCTCATCCACCTTTTAAATGTAATGTACTCCGATGTGTCCAAAATCTACCTCTCCACGCACATAGAGTGTGGCATTGCTGCTTCCGATGTGATCGCCATACTCACTTACCCCACCAAAGGAACGGTCCAGATCTAACTCGACTTTCCATTCCTTCGGGATATAAAGCGATGTCTCTCCGAAATTATTTTCCACTTCCACATAAGCGGCTGCCCCCTGGATCACGGCATTGTCAAAATACACGGTCAGGGTTCCAAAATTGTTCTCTAAATGTGCATTGCAGAAATTATCGGAATTGATATAACGGATCGCGGTGCCAAAATTATTTTCGCACTGGATGTGCTCGCCATTGCACTGCTCGCTGTCCCCTCTGTAATTTCCGTTATCCCAGGAAGTACTTCCCTTCCATCCTTTGTTTTTTTTCCCACGAAACAGCATGGATAAACCGATACTTCCAAGTAATGCTGCCACAAGGACCGTCCATGGTGTCAATGCCTCTATTCCGAGTGGTTTGTCATAAACGATGCACAGAAATGCAATGGAAAATAAGATCTCATAAAAATTCAAACGACGGACTCCCTCGATCAGGGTACATGCCAACACTGCGGTTGCCAGGATCGTAAACAAACCGATATCCGGCACAATGCCAAGTTTGCTTATCACAACAAGAACTGCTGCAAAAATAAAAAAGATGCCCCAAAAAATTTTCTTTCCTTTCATCGATGTAACCTCTTTTCTTCTAATTTGCTGATCAATAGTTTATAATAATACCGCGAAACATAGACTTGCTTGTGTGTGTCTGAAAATGCGACCACACTGGATGCTGTCAGGTTCCGGTTGATGGAGTAAATATGATTGGTATTCAAAATGGTTGATTTCGATACTCTCATAAAAAACCCCGGAAGCATATCTTCCAATTCATATAATTTATATTTTGTCTGGTATGCTTCTGTTTTGGTGTGAGCACTGATCCCCGTTTCATCCGTTTCAAAAAACAGGATTTCATCCAACGAGAGATAGTACTCGGTATTTCCTTTATAGAACGGAAATTTCTGTACTGCACCTGCCGCCTCACTTACTGCTTTTTGCACGGCAGACACTTCCTCGGTCAATCCCCTGCATCGGATGATGACCTCATCCTCTGCCAGAGAATCTTCAATTTCAATTTTTATTTTCATTCCTTCCTCCATGCCTGCGTTTCAAAATCCAGGTACCCTGCGCGCGCTTTGTTTTCTGATGATCTTATTGTAAAAAAAGGACCCTCAATGTAAATAGCTTTACATCAAGTGGTCCATTTTGACTGGTAAGTGGTTAATTTTTAAAGCAATGCTGTCAGTGCACGGACTGCCGTATCAATATAAGGGTTCTCCATCTCATAGAATTTACCCTCATCTGCCTTCTGTGCGAATGCAGGATCTAACGGCATCTTTCCAAATACAGGCAGTCTTAATTCCTCTGCTACCTGCTCGATATGGCTGTCACCAAAAAGTTTGATCTCTTTGCCGCAGTCCGGACATTTTAAGTAACTGAAGTTCTCAACAACTCCAAGCACCGGAACGTGCATCATGTCTGCCATATTGTATGCCTTTTTCACGATCATCTGCACCAGTTCCTGTGGAGATGTTACGATCACGATTCCATCTACCGGAAGGGACTGGAATACCGTAAGCGGTACATCACCGGTTCCTGGCGGCATATCTACAAAAAGATAGTCTACATCGCCCCATACGGTCTCATTCCAGAACTGTTTTACGACTCCGGCGATAACCGGTCCTCTCCAGATGACAGGGTCTTCTTCTTTATCTAACAGCAGGTTGACTGACATGATCTTGATCCCGTTCTCTGCTTCCATCGGAACCATTCCCTCTTCTGTTCCGTATACCTGTCCATGTACACCAAACATTTTAGGAATGGATGGACCAGTAATATCCGCATCCATGATACCTACTTTGTATCCTGCCTGTCTCATTGCCGTTGCCAGGGATGCTGTCACGAAAGATTTTCCTACGCCTCCCTTTCCACTGACGACTCCAATGACTTTTTTTACATTAGAAGATGGGTTCATTGGCTCTTTTGCGATGCCGCCACCTCCGTTTGCTTTGCTTGGGCATCCTTCACAGCTCTCTCTGGAGCAACTGGATGCACTGCTGCAACTACTATTTTCTGGCATATTTCTGCCCTCCATTTTCTTTTTTATTTATTCTTTTGTACGGATTGCTTCCTGCTTTTTCGCAAAAATTTCTTTCAGGCTCTGCGTATACGGTGCCCGCGCAATCCCATATTCAGTCACAATCCCTGCGATCAGCTCATGATCTGTCACATCGAATGCCGGATTGAACACCTTGACTCCTTCCGGTGCCATCCGCTCTTTGTACCACATTTCCGTGACCTCCTCTGCTGGCCGCTGCTCAATCTTAATCTCTGC
>JBNMKU010000130.1:0-4295 GCA_050874505.1 Roseburia sp.
AAACTCGGTGTTTCACTGGTCTGGATGATCTGCTCTATGGCACTTTTGATCCTGTCCATCTTCCTGTTTGCATGGGCTGGTACACAGGGCGACATTTTGCATGTTGACCATGCCGCTTTTGCAGAAGCCGCTGCAGAATTCGAAGCAACAATGGGCATATCAATGAGCCGCTTCTTCTTTGGGCTGCTTCCGGTTTCCATGTTCCTGTCCTGCCTTGTCTTTATCTTAATGGTATGTACCAGTAGCTGCATCGGACAGCTTTTTTCCAAAAACAAGGTGGCTGCATCCGTGATTGCAGGTGTTATTCTGTATTTTGTGGAACAGATTACATCTTCTATTTTTACACTGGCAAGCAACTTCCAGTTCCTTTTTATCGATACTGAAAATAGCACCGCAACCATGCCACCGGAATTTTTAAGTAATACCCTGACCATTTCTCTGATCTGGTCACTCTGCTTCTGCGTCGTCTACTATATCGTATGCCGGGTTATCTTACAAAAACATCTGAATCTGGAATAACAATAGAATGCACACTCCGCGAACATTCTATTGTCAAGAATACAAGAAACTCCTCAGAAATCATATGATCTCTGAGGAGTTTCTTTTTTGCTCTATTTTCTTCACGCTGACAGAAGATCCGTAAAACGTACCCTCTGTTATTTGTTGCTTAAATATGCGTCAATTCCTTTGGCAGCTGCCTTTCCTGCTCCCATTGCAAGGATAACCGTAGCCGCTCCGGTTACTGCATCTCCACCGGCAAATACGCCCTCTTTGGATGTTGCACCATTTTCTTCCTCTGCTACGATACATTTTCTACGGTTGATCTCAAGTCCTTTTGTGGTAGATGAGATCAGTGGGTTTGGAGAAGTACCAAGAGACATGATCACGGTATCTGCCTCGATCTCATACTCCGAACCAGGGATCTCAACCGGGCTTCTTCTTCCGGAGGCATCCGGCTCTCCAAGCTCCATCTTGATCACTCTCGCACCTTTTACGCATCCGTCCTCATCCACTAAGATCTCGGTCGGGTTCTGTAACAGATCAAAGATGACACCCTCTTCTTTTGCATGATGTACTTCCTCTACTCGTGCCGGAAGCTCTTCCTCGCCACGACGATATACAACATGTACTTCTGCGCCAAGACGTTTTGCGGTTCTGGCAGCATCCATTGCAACATTACCACCACCGACAACGATCACTTTTTTGCCTGCCTTGATCGGTGTATCAAAGTCTTCCAAGAATGCTTTCATCAGGTTGTTTCTGGTTAAGAACTCGTTTGCGGAGAAGACACCCATTGCCTGCTCGCCCGGGATTCCCATAAATCTTGGAAGTCCTGCACCGGAACCGATGAAGACTGCCTCAAATCCTTCGTTTTCCATTAATTCATCGATCGTCACGGATTTACCGATGACAACGTTTGTCTCAATCTTAACGCCAAGAGATTTTACGTTTTCTACCTCGGCTGCCACTACCTTCTGTTTTGGAAGACGGAACTCCGGAATACCGTAGATCAGTACACCGCCTGCCTCATGTAAAGCCTCAAAGATCGTAACATCATATCCTAATTTGGCAAGGTCACCTGCACAGGTCAGACCTGCCGGGCCGGAACCGATGACTGCAACTTTGTGTCCATTCATCTTTTCTGCTTTCTTTGGACGGATGCCATGCTCTCTTGCCCAGTCAGCAACAAAACGCTCTAATTTACCGATGGAAACAGGCTCTCCTTTGATACCACGGATACATTTCCCCTCACACTGGCTCTCCTGTGGGCATACACGGCCACAGACAGCTGGAAGTGCAGAGGACTCGCTGATGATCTGATAAGCTTCCTCGAATTTGCCTTCTTTTACTTTTTCAATGAATGCAGGGATATTGATGGAAACCGGACATCCCTTCATACACTGTGCATTTTTACAATTCAGGCAACGTGCTGCCTCAGCCATTGCCTCTTCTTCGTTATATCCTAAACATACCTCTTCAAAATTCGCTGCACGAACCTGTGGCTCCTGCTCACGAACCGGTACTCTCTTTAATACGTCCATGATTCTACCTCTCCTCCATTAATGACACTGGCCACATCCGCCGTGATGGGTGTCGCCTTCCTGTAATTTCAGCATTGCTCTGCCCTCTTCGGTCTTGTACTGAAGCTGACGTTTCATTGCCTGATCAAAGTCTACCAGATGACCGTCAAACTCAGGACCGTCTACACATGCGAATTTTACTTCGTCTCCTACAACAAGACGGCATGCTCCGCACATACCGGTTCCATCTACCATGATCGGGTTCATGGAAACAACGGTTGGAATGCCGAGTTCTTTTGTCAGTTTGCAGACAAATTTCATCATGATCATCGGTCCGATCGCAACACAGTGGTCATAACGAATGCCCTTATCCCATAACTCCTGTAACTGTGCCGTACCGGTTCCCTTAAATCCATAAGAACCGTCATCGGTTGTCACATACAGGTTGGTAGCTACTTCTTTCATCTCTTTTTCAAGGATCAGTAACTCTTTATTTCTGGAACCCATGATAACATCACAGTCAACGCCGTGCTCATGGAGCCATTTTACCTGTGGGTAAACCGGAGCGGTACCAACACCGCCTGCCACAAATAAAATCTTCTTTTTCTTTAATTCTTCTATATCCTCTTCAATTAAGTCAGACGGGCATCCAAGCGGTCCAACGAAATCCTGAAACGCATCTCCCTCTTTTAAAGATGACATACGCTCGGTCGATGCACCTACGGTCTGGAATACGATCGTAATGGTTCCCTCTTCCCTGTTATAATCACAAATGGTAAGCGGTATACGCTCTCCTACCTCATCCATTTTCACAATAACAAACTGTCCCGGCTCACAATACTGTGCGACACGGGGTGCCTTGACATCCATAAGATAGATCTTATCTGCCAATTTTTCTCTTCTTACGATTGGGTACATTTTTTTCCTCCTTAGCCTTAATACTGCGCTACACTCATTTTAATATGATAAAGGAAAAGCCGCGAATTTTCAACGGCTTTCCCCATATTTTCTGTTTATACTTATTATTCTTTTTCTAAGATTCCACTTTGGAAAATAAAATCCTGTCATTATCGAGACTTTTTCCGGCATTTTGTGCAAATTGTTCCAGAAGATCATCTACCGTCATCTTATCTCTCTGTTCTCCCGACACATCCAAAATGACATTTCCGGAATCCATCATTAAGGTGCGGTTGCCCAGTTCCAGTGCCTGCTTCATATTGTGGGTTACCATCAGACAGGTAATCTTGCGCTCGGAAACGATCTGTTTGGTCAGATCAAGCACTTTCTGCGCAGTGGCAGGATCTAACGCCGCCGTATGCTCATCCAGTAACAGGATCTTTGGCGTTACCATCGTCGCCATCAAAAGAGTAAGTGCCTGTCTCTGTCCACCAGACAAAAGACCAACCGGCTGCTTCATCCGGTCCTCCAGTCCCATATCAAGCAGCGCAAGCTGTTCTCTGAACTTCTTTTTGTCCGCTGCCGTGATCCGGCTGAAATACGCATACCGTTTATTTCTCGCACGCAGGTACGCCAGTGCCATATTTTCTTCGATCGTCATATGCGGTGCCGTTCCCTTAAGCGGGTCCTGGAACAAATGTCCGATCACCTTGCTCCTGACATGTTCCCTCTGGTAAGTAATATCCTCTCCATCTAATACGATCAATCCCTGATCCACGAAAAAGGCTCCTGTGATCGCGTTGAACAACGTCGATTTTCCGGCTCCGTTGCTCCCGATGATCGTGGCAAAATCTCCATCTGCCAGTTCCAAGTTCAGATTTCTTAATGCCGTCTTTTCATTGACAGTTCCGGGATTGAAGGTTTTGCTGACATCTTTCATCATTAACATGATCTCTTTCCCTCCTCATCCTGTTCCTGTCTCTGTTTCTGATACTGTTCCAGATAAACGTGATTCTGCGTGCGCACAACTCTGCGCTGCTTATAAAAGACTGCCTGCTTCTTTAAATAAGGCAAGGCGATCGCAAACGCAACGATCAGGGATGATACCAGTTTTAAGCATTCTGCCGGCACATTTAAACGAAGTGCCACTGCCACGATAAAACGATACAGACAGCTTCCTAACACAACACCGATGACTCTTTTTCCCATGCCGCCTCTGCCTAAGATCGTCTCTCCGATGATCAAACTGGCAAGTGCGATCGTGACCATTCCGGTACCCAGATTGATGTCACAGGATTTCTGATACTGTGCCAGCAGTCCGCCGGAAAGTCCGGTCAGTGCATTTGCCACGCAGAGCCCTATCGTGATCATCAGACC
>JBNMKU010000131.1:0-4251 GCA_050874505.1 Roseburia sp.
ATCCAGCGTAAATTCATAATTTCCTGCCACGGACAGACCTGTCGCAATCGATTTTAAGTCACTGAAGATAAATTCATTGCCGCGGAACAGATATACAAAGTAATTGATCCCTGCAAGGGACAATAAAAATACATGCGAAATGATACAGGTCAGTCCAGCATTATTTGTAAACACCTGCACGGCTGCAAAAAGTGTGAAACAGCATACGACATTGATCCACATCTTCGTGTCCGTGATCTTCGCCCGAAGTTCGGAATCAAGCAAAAGATACTGTACCTCATAAGCACTTAGGACACTTCCCACCCCCAGCATCAGAGCCAGAAAAATGCCATTCCACTTTTCATTCAACTGAATGGAAAGACTTTTTATCCCAAAATACAGAATGCCAAAGCACAGCAGTACCCATACCGGGAATCCGACCAGTGTCATCAACACAACCGTTAAAATAAGGGCAATTCCGGTTCTTCCAAGGTTTCCTTTATCAAAATAAAATCTTACTTTCATTAAATTCTATAGATCCTTTCTTCCTGTTACCTCCATAGATTGTATCAATTCCGCAGGATTTGTCAATTTAAAAAAAGTCCGATTGATCCCAAACTGGCATCAACCGGACAATCTGTTCTATCTATTGTTTTGTTTTTTTCGAATGCGTCGGACCAGAACGACGATTGCACCGACCAGGAATGGAAAGACAAATGTTCCAAACCGGTACAGTAACGAAGCAGACCCTGCGGCTCCTGTACCCACGATCCCTGCGAAAAGCGAGGTAAAGACAAACTCCGTGGATCCAATTCCCGCCGGGGATGGGATGACCGCCGCCAGCATGACCGAAAGCGAGGTGATCGCAAGCACTTCCTGTAATGCCATCCCGGAATCCGATCCGAAGATCAAAAACGGAATGGAATACCAGAATGCCAGTTTCAGCAGGTTTAAACCGATCGTCTCTACGATCAGCAGTCTGTTTTTCAGCAGGTACTTTGATGCCTCTTCCATCATATGACACTGATCCTGCAACTGGTAAAACATTGGTGCAAACCGGTTCTTCGTCTTTTTGTTGATGAAATCAAACAATCGGAACAACAGCCTGTGAAACCGTGCGGAACAGCAGAATAAAACCAGTCCAAGTGTAATTAATACGGTCAGACCATATCCCGCTTCCAAAAGGCTCACATAGTCACCAAAATGACCAGTCATATACGCCCAGTTCACTGCAAAAAACAGCAGTGAAAATACTGCAATACTGAATTTATGGAACGCATACTGGAGCATGTACAGCCCAAAAGCCTGTCCATATGACAATCCATGCTCATTCAGGTAATAAATGGCTGCCACACCGGCACCACTGCCCAGAGTCGCTACCCGGTAAAAAGAGCAGTAGAGCGCATTCGTAATGCCCATGCCCCAGGTAAAAGATGGTTGATACCTTTTTGCCAGAGTGGCTGTGATCAGCCCCTCTACAATATGATATCCCAAAGACAGCACACATATACCTGTGACCACCGCCGGAGTGGTCTTTTTAAGCTGTTCTAAGATCGGTCCGGCGGAATCACGAAATGTATAAACGATAATTCCGATAATTGCAAGAACAAATACCCATTTTAAAATCTGCTTCTGATTCTTACTGATAATGATCTCTCCTTACTTCTTCTTGAAGTTCGTATATCCCTTCTTCTGATATGGATGCTCTTTCCAGAGTTTATCAGCAGTTTCCTTCCACTCGCAGGCATATGCCTCACATTTTCCACATAAGTGCTCTACTGGTTCAGCCTCTTCCACATCTGTTGAATGTGCTCCTGTCTCATGTACCATACGCTGAAGGATCTCCGGATTCTCAAGCATCGGACATGGTCTTAACATGTTGTCATTGAATGGCTGATTGTCTCTGTATGCCATAAATAATGGCTGTTTTAAACACTCTAACAGAGATTTTTCACGAATATTGGCACCTGAATAATGGATAAATACGCAAGGCTCCACATCACCCTTCGGATTGATGTGACAGTAGTTTCTTCCTCCTGCGATACATCCTCCTACGAACTCACCATCGTTCTGGAAGTCCATAACAAAGATCTCCTTACCACCTTCCATGGCACGTACTTCACGGATCCTGTGGTAGATATATTCTCTCTGCTCTTTGGTCGGCATCAGATCCGGTGCTGCTTTCATACCAACCGGCATCAGATGGAAGTACCATGCGAAACGGCTTCCATGCTCGATCAACAGATCAAAGAATTCATCGGAAGTTACTGCATCCATGTTTTTACGAGTATAGCATACGCTGTTACCGAAAATCAATCCGTTTTCATGTAACAGATCCATTGCATGGATTACTTTCTCATAAACACCGCTTCCACGACGGAAATCATTGGCATCCTCAAAACCTTCCAGACTGATAGATAAAGAAAGGTTTCCGACACGTTTCATATCATCACAGAGTTTCTGGTCTACCAGAGTACCATTGGTGTAGCAATGGAATGCACAGTCATTGTGTTTCTCGCATAATTTGATGATGTCTGCTTTACGGACTAACGGTTCTCCACCGGTCATCATGTAGAAGTATACACCGAGCTCTTTTCCCTGTGTTACAATGCTGTCTAATTCCTCAAAAGTAAGGTTTAATTTATTTCCATATTCTGCTGCCCAGCATCCGGTACAATGCAGGTTACATGCACTGGTTGGGTCCATTAAGATCAGCCACGGAATATTACAGTCATGTATCTCACGCATTTTACGGATTGTCTTGGTTCCGTAGAATGCAGCCTGAAATCCCAAGTTCAACGCTGTCATTTTTGCTACGTGTGGATCTGTCTCATCTAACAGACGGTTCACATAACGCATCCATTTGTGATCCGGGTTCTGGATCATTTTTCTTGCGCCCTCGTAGGCTTCCTTGTTGAAGTTGTCTCCCATGAATTTCTCAGTAAGGTCTACAATCTGCAGAAGTCCTTTCTCACGATCTTTATTCAGATGTTTCAATGCTAAGTCTGCGGCAACACTGAATGCTTTTCTTTCCACTGACATTGCTAAATTTGCCATCTCATGCTCCTCCGTTTCTATTCTCTACCTTTTCACTATCTGAAAGTATAGAAAAGTTATTTTCATTTTGAAATATGCAAACCAAATTCGGTGTAGCTTTTTAATATACATTTTGACATTTTTGTCTATTTTTCGACTACATTTTTCCTTTATTGAATGTGCATATCATATGACATAGTTTTAATTACCAGATGTATTATATGCTTATTTGCGCTCATATGCAAGCACAGATATTAGTTTTTTCTTAAAAACTTTTCCGGATTCTTAACAAGAATAGGAAAAATGGTTATAATATCTGTGATATTTACAGACGAAAGGGGTGTTATTATGCCTGGATTTGTAACCCATTATATTTTCGGAACCGAAGCTTATCACAAATTAAAATGCAATACAAAAAAAGAAACACATACGCTAAAAAAAAATCTTTCCGTCAACCGAAGTGTCTTCTCTCTTGGATTACAGGGACCTGACCTTTTCTTTTATTATCTGCCCTCCTATGTACTCGAGGGGCACAATCTTGGAGCGATCGCCCACACCACCAGAACCGGGATCTTCTTTGAAGGTCTCTTAAAAGGTATGCTTTCCTTTCGCGATCCTTACGACCGTGCGATCGCAGAAAGTTATCTGTGCGGATTCATCGGACACTATACCTTAGATACCATCTGCCATCCCTATATCTATGGCATGACACATTATGATAAGACGGACAAGGCATATTTTTCCCGCCATGCGTATCTGGAAACAGACATCGACACGGCACTCCTGCACCGGAAGCTGCATCGTTCTCCCTGCACCTTCCACGCAGCGGACACGCTTGCCCTCTCAGTGCATCAGAAAAAAGTTGTAGCAAGGCTGCTTTATTTTGCTTACCGCTATACCTATCCGGAGCTGCGGATCTACAAAAGCACGATGCGCTTTGCGATCTTTTCCTTACAGCTTGGGCTGCGCCTGCTCCATGATGACACCGGACAGAAAAAAGCCCTCGTGCGCCTGACGGAACGCTACTGTTTAGGATATCCTCTGTTTTCGCCTTTATTCCCCAGCGATACGCTGTTTTTCCGCACAGACCCGTTTAATCTGCAACGGAAATCCTGGCAAAATCCATGGGATCATTCGATTACTTCCAATGAGACATTTTGTGAACTTTACGATAAGGCACTGCCGTTGTATCTTTCGCGCCTTAAGTCTCTTTCTCCTCTTTTGCACGCAAAACCG
>JBNMKU010000132.1:0-4232 GCA_050874505.1 Roseburia sp.
ATAATACTCTGTCTTGCGATTGATGGTACCATAGCGTTTTCCTCCTTTTACAGCTCTTTTTCAGTATACTGTAAAAGAAGAAAAATGTCATCTGCGCTCTTTTTATCCAATCCGGTGAAAGAAATAATAAAGTGCCCCAAGCGTCTTGCCCAGTGCCATGACGACCATCACACAGGGCAGTCCCTGTTTTAACCCGATCCTTCGGAACATGATCGGAAATGTATTTAAGATCTCCGCCAGTGCCACCGCAATACATCCCACAAAAATGCCCGCCGATATTCCGTAGGCACACAAAAACAACACGCCAAACGGGATGCGGATCTCTAAAAATACCGAGATCAGATTGCCAAGGATCCCGCCTGCGATGATCGCATTTTCAAAGTGCATGGTCTCTGCCGCCCGGTTGCACTTTCCGATCATCCTTGGGATCACACCTATGACGATCATAAACGCAAAGGTTCCTGCCGATACGGCAAATCCCGCAGTCAATCCGACCAGACATAGGAAACTCTCTTTAATTAACCTCAATACTGTGTCCCTTTCTTCCTGCGTTTTCAATAAATGTCGTGTCAATATCCTTCTCGTATTTGCGCATCTCGACCTGGATCGGGGTGGGGTCCGGCGTGATCTTCTTTCTTCCCACATGGTTAAAAAAGATCACGATCCCAAGTCCCAGTCCGATGCAATAACTGACTTCCAGCTCCGACACTCCGCCAGGCCCACTTCCCATAACCTGCAGATAAAATTTGGAAAAGACCTGATTGACTCCGATATCATTGTTAAATGCCATGATCGTAAAGGCAGAACCAAAAAAAACTACCACACACAGCAAAACGGTTTTGACAGCATTGATCCACTTTGGTTTGAGCGGATAGGGGATGTATTCCACAATGAAATCACTTTCGCCCTCATTGGAAATGTCGATATTCGGATATTCCTCATGGATCAGTTCGATGATCTTTAATACGGAAAAGACCTGCATCTGATTTTTCTGTTTTTTCACATCGATCGCATCCTGAAACGTATAGATCTTTTTTTGTTTAAGCTGGCGCGGAATCGCCGGATTTGCGCACTCTAACTTTGCGATATCCGACAGCTTCACATGCCGGTCGGTCACGATGGTATTCTTTTCTATCTTTAAATATAATGTTTCATTGCTTACACCCATTTTTCAACACACGCTCCGGCTTCTTTGCAGTTTTTTACCAGCATACTGTCCGCCGGCATCTGACCTTCCTTTAAATTTCTCATATAAAAACAGACACCAAAGACCAGTGCCAGAACGATCAGTCCCACCAGGCACAGTTTATATTTTTTATAGTTCATTTTTTCTTCCTCCTGTCTTACTTTTCTTATAGTTTTTCTAAAATTGCGAATATTATGTATGAGATTGCTTTTTCCGGAAAAACATGTTACTTTTTCATAGAATACATTATTTTTGAATGAGGATTTTAAATGGCTGAAACAAAAGAAATTTTATCGCTGGCAGTGGAAACCGGTGAGGCTCTGCTGCGCAATGGTGCAGAAGTGTACCGTGTGGAAGATACGGTCATGCACATCTTAGACGCATATGAGATTGAAGAATATGATGTTTATGTTTTATCCAATGGTATTTTTGCGAGTGCCAATGAAAATAGAGAAGATGCGTGCAGTATGATCCGCCACATCCCGCTGGGCAGCACCCATCTGGGTCGTATTGCGGCATTAAATCAGTTGTCCAGAGAGATCTGCTCCCACGACTGCGCCCTGATCGATGCGTGGATCCGTCTGGATGAATGTAAAAATATTCCTGAAACAAGGGACAAATTCGGCTGGCTCTTCTGTGGCATCGGCTGTGGATGCTTCGCCTATCTGTTCGGCGGAACGGTCTACGACGGCATTGCCGCTTTTTTTGCCGGATTTTTATTAAAGATCTTATTAAAACTTTTAAGCAGCGGAAAATCTTCGCGCTTTATCGTAAATATTCTGGGAAGTGCCTTTGTGACCTGCTTCAGCTTGTTTTTCTATTCACTTGGACTTCCTCTCCTGTACGATAAGACCATCATCGGTTCGATCATGCCCCTGGTGCCAGGTATCGCCCTTACCACATCGATCCGTGACTTTTTCAACGGCGATTACCTCTCCGGTGCCATCCATATGATCGATGCCATCCTGACTGCTTTTTGTATCGCGGTCGGTGTCGGTACCGTTATGACGATTTATCATCTGCTGATGGGAGGAGCATTATTATGATAGTGGTTCAGTTTGTTGTCAGTTTGATGGCAACTTTATCCTTTGCCGTTCTATTTTCGGCACCCAAAAAAGAATTATTTTTCTGTGGACTGACCGGTGCGGTCGGTTGGATCGTTTACCTGATCTTTTTAGATCATAACGCGAGCGTTCCCATCGCAAATCTGGTTGCAACACTCGCCCTTACCCTGATCTCAAGGGTGATCGCCTCGGTACGAAAAAATCCGGTGACCCTTTATCTGATCACCGGCATCTTTCCGATCGTTCCCGGAGCGGGAATCTATTACACGTCCTATTATTTTATTATGAACGATATGGAGCAGTTTTCCAATTACGGCATGCAGACCATCAAGGTTGCAGGTGCCATCGTTCTTGGGACCGTCTTCGGTTTTGCCCTGCCCCAGGCATGGTTTAACGCATTAGGGAAACGCCGCGATCTGCGGCGGTAGCTCCCTGCCTTTCGCATTCATCTCCCGGAAATTTTTTATAATTTATTGAATCGTCGTCCCAATCTTCTTATCCAATCTCCATTGTGGTGCCGTTCCATCATCTGCATAATACTCGTCCATTGCCGTGATCTTATCATCTGTGATCTGAATGAACGAAGTTACATGGAAAGATACTCTGATTTAATTCAGCACAGACGAATATCTCTACTTATTCTTTTCTATATCTGAGCGGAGGCACACCATACGTCTTTTTAAAGCTTCTGATAAAATAACTCACATTCTGATATCCGCTCTGCATTGCTATTTCCGTAACAGGAAGTGTCGTATCCTGCAGCAGCTGCCTGGCATATTCTAATCGCAGATGATTTACATACTGTGACAGGGTAATATGAAAATGATCCTTAAAATATCTGGATATATATTTTTCTGATAAATGGAACTGCGCACCAAACTTATTGAGTGATATCTTCGTCGTGAAATTTTGTTGTATATATGAAATCATCTCTTTTTCCATCATAGTTCTGCCATTCGTATCATTATTTATGATAAAGCCCTTCTGCCACATTCTTTGTATAAATTGTAACAGATTCATTTTTGTCTCGATCTGTGCATCTAACTTTTGTTTGTCGTTATTATTTTTCATGGAATAAATGTCGATCAGGCTCTCACATATATCCTTTATTACATCCCCAATCTGTGGCATTATCATATATTTACCACTATTCAAAGGCTCCACTATAGTATCATCATATAAATCATCAATCTGGAATGCTATATATTTGAGTGGGAAAAGAAAGGTATAGTAATCCACATCTCCTGTTTGGGAACCCATAAAATGCAGGTTTCCCGGTGACACAACAAAGGCTTCTCCTGAATTTCCAACATAACTCTCTCCTGATATATTTACATTCAAAAAACCTCTTTTTACATATATAATTTCAAGTTCATTATGCCAATGTACCGGTATCTGAAAGGCACGACCCACATCTTTTATATGATAAATGCTAAATGGATCCTCTTTCGTACCATGTGGTCTGTTTTCCTTTAATTCAAAGTACATTCTATGCTCCTATGATTCCAAAAGGCTCTTATTTTTCCATTTCCCGCTCTTCCATCTAAGTACCATTCCTACAGCTCTTGCGCACTCATCACCTGCCATCGCAATATATGCTCCCACTGCCAAAAGCCCTAAATGGATTCCAAGAAAATACGTGCCGCCCACTGCAAACAGGTACATAAATATTGCCCCCATTACAACAGGGAAAAGCGCATCCCCACTGGTCTTTAGTGCCTGGCCATACACCAGATTGGTCACACGTCCAAATTCAAGAAAAATATCCACGATCAGAAGCTTTTCTACCAGTTTTATCATCTGCACATCATCCGTGAATATGTGGACGATAACTTGTCCGAACACAGCAAAGGTCACAGAAAAACAGGTTGCTGTTATAAGTCCATATATTACAGCCCTGCGTGTACCCTTATCGCACTCATCATATTCCTTTGCACCAATTCTCCATCCCGTCATAATGGCATTTGCCTGAGCAAGAGCAG
>JBNMKU010000133.1:0-4163 GCA_050874505.1 Roseburia sp.
TCTGTTCCAGGCTTACAGAAGAACTCTAATTCCATCTGCTCAAATTCTCTTGTTCTGAAAGTAAAGTTACCAGGCGTAATCTCGTTACGGAAAGATTTTCCAATCTGTGCAATACCGAAAGGCACTTTCTTACGGGATGTTCTCTGTACGTTTTTGAAATTGACGAAAATACCCTGTGCTGTTTCCGGTCTTAAGTATACGGTATTTTTTGCATCCTCTGTAACACCCTGGAATGTCTTGAACATCAGGTTGAACTGACGGATATCGGTAAAGTTATGTTTGCCACAGGTCGGACATGGGATCTGGTGCTCCTCGATGAAGTTACGCATCTCTTCCTGTGTCCATCCATCAACGGAACCTTTTAATTCGATCTTCTTTTCTTCTGCGAAGTCCTCGATCAGTTTATCTGCACGGAAACGCTCGTGGCACTCTTTACAATCCATCAGAGGATCGGAAAATCCGCCCAGATGTCCGGAAGCAACCCAGGTCTGCGGGTTCATTAAGATCGCACAGTCCACGCCAACGTTGTATGGGTTCTCCTGGATGAATTTCTGCCACCATGCACGTTTTACATTATTTTTTAATTCCACACCAAGATTTCCGTAATCCCATGTATTTGCCAGTCCGCCGTAGATCTCGGAACCCGGATATACGAATCCTCTTGATTTTGCTAATGCAACGATTTTGTCCATTGATTTTTCCATAAAAAATTCCTCGCCTTCTTTATTCTTAGCTGTATCTTTTAGCAGTTGCTATTTGTATATGATATAAGTATAGACATCCGTCTCAAAAGAATGATTGCCCTCTTCTGCGATCGACACGCTGTTGTTTCCGGTTAAGGTAACATTTTCCTTTGAAACATAGCAGATATCCCCATCGACCTGAACATTCGTGTTTGCTTTTATGATCACGACCTTCAGATTTTCTGTCGCGTAGATCTCTTTTGTCGTGGCAGCATTCTGCTCCACGCCGTCCTCCACACTGACGAAATCTGCCTTAAAATCATATCCGGCAGCCAGTGCCTTTACGATCTTGCCCTGATAGAGCTCGATCCCGTTAAATGCGGCATAGTCCTCCGGTGTCTTGTATTCCATGGTAAGTTTTGCCTTGCCATCCTCTACTTTCAGTTCTTTTAAGGAAACCGTACCCTTGCCGTTTTCTGCCGTGTACTGGTCTATCTCATCTTTTACAAAACTGTTTAATTCGTCCTCGTCATAATAAGATGCGTCCAGATCTTCTACATCAATGGATGTCACTTTTCCTTTTTTATCCACGTAAACAAGATCACCATCGGAGGAAACAGAAGTTCCGCATCCGGCAAGCATTCCAACGCAAAGTATCAGGCTAAGGCATATGCCAGCTAATCTTTTCATTCCCAATCTTCCACTCCTTATTTATTCGCTAATCCATGCTATTATACTATTTTCAGATTGTGATTTCAACTGCTAAAATTCCGTGGCAGGAAGTTCTTCTAAAATCTTAAGGGAGCGGAAAGAATGTTCCAGATAACGTTTCCGGTAGCTCTTTAACACCATCTGTAACTGTTTTAAGACTGCATCACTGACGGTAAACGTATAGAGTTTTTCAATGCGCGAGGCAATGATATACTGCATCGTATAAACCGTGGACTCATCCAGAACAAACACATCGCCCCGGTACTTCTGCTTTTCCTCCATACCACAGGAATCGCAAAGTGTTCCTCCCCGCTCTGTGGCAAAATAATGCAGTGTTTCTTTTTTTCCACATTGCAGGCAGGAAAACACATTCGGTCCCTCCCCGTTGATACTCATCGCTTTTAACTCGTAAATGCAGCGCACCAGCCGGTTGTCATATGCACTGCTGACCAGTGCCCGAAGCGACTGGTATAAGAGCTTTAACATTTCCCGCTCATCGTTATTTTCCTGGCAGTAATAATCCGCAAATTCCAGAAAATAAAATCCATAATATGTAGCGTTAAAATCTTCCACCAGTTCCCTGAAATAATTCTGGATCGATGCTTTTACCATATTGTAGGAACTTCTGCCTTCAAAAAATTCAAATTCCCCAAAAGAAAAAGGATTGGTTGCAGCAAGGAGCTGACTGTTTGGCCGTCTCGCTCCTTTTGCAAATGCTGTGATCTTTCCTCTTTCTTTTGTGAGCAGCGTTATTCTTTTGTCATACTCGCCAACTGGCATCACATTTAAGACCATTCCGGTCAACACAATATTCTGTCCCATCTTGCTCTTTTCCCCACGCTGTAGAAGTGCTGCTCTCCGCCAGCATAGTAAGGGTCTCTACCCCCTTAAACGTAAGGTAATCGGTTACACTTCCTGTCGTCATAAATTTCTTCCAGGCTTCCTCCATCGGCATATCCTCCTGTACCATATCAGTTGTTCTATGGATAGGATTTCCGGTGCTACCTCTTACTATACCAGCAAAAAATTGGAAGATTAAAGTTCGTCTTTGTTGTAGCCAAAGTTTTTGATCATCGAATCGCTGTCACGCCAGTCCTTCTTTACCTTCACCCACAACTTTAGATTTACCTTTGTCTCAAGCAGCCGCTCGATCTCATAGCGGGCATTGGTTCCGATCTTTTTGAGCATTGCTCCGCCTTTTCCGATCACGATACCTTTGTGGGAATCGCGCTCACACACGATCGTTGCATCAATATCGATCATCGGCTGGCCTTTGCGCTCTTTCATCCGGTCAATGTATACCGCAATACCGTGCGGGATCTCATCATCCAGTGCGTGCAGTGCCTTTTCACGGATGATCTCGGCTACGATGGCGCGTTCCGGCTGGTCGGTAATGGTATCCTCATCATAAAACTGAGGTCCGTACGGCAGATATTTAAAGATCATATCCAAAACTGTATCCATATTCTGTCCGCGCAGTGCGGAAGCCGGTACGATCTCCGCAAAATCATACACTTTGCGATAGGTATCAATAAACTCAAGGATCTTATCCCTGCTTACCGTATCTACCTTATTGATGACTAAAATGACCGGCGTTTTCACTTTCTGGAGCTGCTTTATGATGTGCTGCTCTCCAGCTCCGATAAAATTTGAAGGCTCAACCAGCCAGAGGATGACGTCAACCTCTCCCAGCGTGTGCTCTGCAACGTTTACCATGTATTCACCCAGTTTATTTTTTGCCTGATGGATACCAGGAGTGTCCAGAAAAACGATCTGACCGCGTTCCATATCTGTGTATACCGTCTGGATACGGTTTCTGGTCGTCTGCGGTTTGTTCGACGTGATCGCGATCTTCTGACCGATCAGATGGTTCATTAAGGTTGATTTTCCTACATTCGGGCGTCCGATAATTGTAACAAATCCTGACTTAAAACTTTCGTTCATGTGTACTCCATTTCTAAAAAATATTCTTTAGTTCTTTAAACAGTTCTTTCTGTTCGTTCAGCTTTTCCTCATTTCCGATGACGCAAAGATTATGCTCTTTTAGTACCGAAGCGATCATATCCTTTAACCCACGGATATCTTTTTCTGTCGCACCGATCACTTCGTCACGCTCCCGCTGCAGATCTTCCTGTGTGATACCCTGTAACAGTGCTGTCATGGAACGCGCTCCCTTTGCATTCGGATTTAACGGTGTATCCAGATCACTGACCGTTCCGATGATATATTTTGTCATGTCACGCTCGTCTGCGGTAAAGTTCTCCAGATATTCCGGGATGCCATCATAGATCTCATTGGTCTTCTCCAGATTCGGATCGCGGTATGATACAAAATAAGTGTCACCGTTTCTCATATAGGAGTTCATACATCCATAAGCTCCGCCCTTTACCCGGATGTTGATCCACAGGTAATCATAGCCCATGATGACTTTTAAAATGCGGAGTGCTCCGTTATATTCATAACCGTGCCGTTTGAAGTTTCCGGTTCTGGCAACATACTGTACTTTGGAAGCATCGGTAAATCCCTCGTTTTTCTGCTCTAAAACAAGCGGTGGCAGATTTCTTACTGCAGTTTCTTCGGAAGGATACAGTGCCTGTTTTAACTGGCCAATCTCTCTGCCAACTGTCTCAAAATCTTTTTCCTCACATACAACACTGACTGACATACGCTCCGGTGTAAAGATCCTTCTTGTAAGCTCCTCTAATTTTGCAATAAGATCCGCTTTTTTCTCTTCAAAATGCTCTGCCAGATCCGCTACCTTCTGTTCAA
>JBNMKU010000134.1:0-4097 GCA_050874505.1 Roseburia sp.
AAAAACTCCCGGAATGGAAGTCTGTCCGTATTCATCACAGATCGGCACCTGACCGCCTCTCTTTGGGTTGTCCTCCATCTCGCAGCCTGCCATTTTAAGAAGCTGTGACATCGGGGAAAGTCCAACCGCAAGACAAATGGTGTCCACATCAAAATGCTTTTCTGTTCCCGGTATAAACTGGAACTTTTCATCCACCTGTGCGATCGTAACACCGGTCACACACTCTTCGCCCTCTGCTGCAACAATCGTGTGAGACAGATAGAACGGCACTCCGGTTCTTGCCACTTTTGCCGCATGTACGCCATAGCCTCCGACTCTCGGTGCTGCATCTACCAGTGCAACCACCTCACATCCGCACTGTACTAACTGAAAACTGACGACCAGTCCGACATTTCCGGAACCTAACATCAAGATCCGGTTGCCTGGTTTGACTCCGTGTAAATTCATCATGGTCTGTGCGGCTCCGGCTCCGATGACACCCGGAAGGGTCCAGCCCGGGAAAGTTACCATATTTTCTGCCGCACCGGTTGCAATGATAATGCTGTCCCCTTTATAGTGATGGATCTCCTCGCCCTCTCTCACGACAATTTCCTTATCCAGATACATTCCGATGACTGTGGAATTTAACCGTACTGTAACGCCTGCATCCGATGCCTCTTTTAACAGCTGTTCGCCGATAACGAAGCCTCTTATTTTTGCCTTATGTTCTTTGGAACCAAAAAATTTATGGATCTGTTTGAAGAGCTGCCCGCCCGGTTTTTCATTTTCATCAAATACAACTACTTTTAATCCTCTTTTTGCCGCTTCGATTGCTGCAGAGAGACCGGATGGTCCTGCTCCAACAATGATCAAATCATACCGTTTCATATCTTACGCCCTATCCTTTCCTCACGATTTTTGTTGCCCGCTTCTTAGATGCCATCCTGTGTCTCTACCTTCATGCCCTCCTCGAGTGGAGTCACACAGGTACGGATATTCGGTTTGCCGTTCACGATCATAACGCAGTCCGTACATCTTCCAATGGCACAAAAGATACCTCTTGGCTTATGTTCTTTTTTCGTGTAACGGTGTTTCATCACACCTGCTGCCCGAAGGGCTGCTGCGATCGGCTCGCCCTCATAACCTTCCATCTCTTTTCCGTCCAGATAGAACTTCACCAGACGCCCTTTTTGTGTTTTTCCTAAAATAGGATGCTCTTCAATTCGATTTGCCATAATTACGTCCCCTTTTTTGAATCAGAAAAGGTGCCTGTTATATAACAGACACCTTTGGCTGATTAGAATAATGTTTTCAGTTGATATGTGTATCATAACCAATCTGTTTTTTTCTGTATTGTAAAAAACGATACAACTTTTTCCCTTGCACCACCATTTTTTCTCCCTTATAATAAAGTAAGATTTTACATAAATACAAAACGAGGTAACTATGAATAAAAAAGATATTTTAGAATTAAAAAGACGTTTCAAAAAAGATGCCTGCACCTTTACAAGGCTTTGCGGCTGTTATGTCGATGCCGACCGCAATAAGGTCACCACATTCGGAGAGACTTTTCTCAATTTAGAAGATGAGGAATTTTATAAATATCTCGAGATTGCAAAGAAAGTCATGTCCGGTACCATTGCAAACAATATCTTAGAGCTGGAATTTCCACTCGCCGAGGAAGCTGCCGGTGGAAGACAACAGTTTTTAATGGGGCTTCGGGAAAGTGCATTAAAAAACGACGACCTCATGGATGCGTTCTATGACCTTGTCATCGAAAATTACCGCTATGTAGGAAACTACCTGATCCTGGTCTTCCACGATGCCTATGACGTCATGACCAAGACATCCGATAACAACAAATTAGACGAATCCGAAGAAGTTTACGAGTATCTGCTGTGTGCCATCTGCCCTGTCACGCTCTCAAAGCCAGGGCTTGGATACCGCGAGGATGAAAACCGCATCGGCCCGCGTATCCGCGACTGGGTTGTCGGCGTACCGGATACCGGATTTGTTTTCCCGGCATTTACCGACCGCAGCAGCGACATCCATTCCGTAATGTTCTACACCAGAGATGTCAAAACTCCACATGCGGAATTTATGGAAGGTGCGTTGGGATGTGATCCTAAATTTACCGCAACCGAGCAGAAGCTGACGTTCCAGAACATCGTAAAAGAGGTCATCGGCGAAGATGATGAAACAAGTGAAGCCGTATTTTTAGATATCCAGGATAACCTAAACGACCTGATCCCGGTCACAGAAGAAGATGCCCCGGAACCGGAGCCGACTCCGGTAACTCTTGGCACCATCTCTTCCGTACTCTCAGAAAGCGGTGTGACGGAAGAACAGGCTGCTGTGATTGAAAAAACATATGAGGATGTCTTTGGCGAAGAACTGCCTCCTGCCGAGCATCTGGTCGATCCAAAACTCTTAGAGGCAAATGCCAAACGAAAAGAAAAATTAGAACTGGTACAACAGGTTGAAAATTTAAAACAACAGCTGGAAGAGACCAGGTCTCTCCCGGTAGAGGATCGTGACGGCGAGGATGTACCGGAAGTAAAAACTTACGATGTCATCCTGCGCGTCAAACCGGAAAAGGTCGGTCAGATCCATTCCCAGATGATCGATGGTCAGAAATGCCTCGTCATCCCGATGGACGAAAACGAACATGCGGCAGTTAACGGTGTGAACACGACCGTCTGATCTGGACATATTTCAAAATTTACACAAACCTTCAAGCTGATGTAAAGTAACATTACTCAGTTTGGAGGTTACTTTTTATATATCGTTCCATATCTTCCCTGGGCACACCAAGCGATAAGGACAATTCACTGTATAACTCATTTTCTGCCACTTTCATATAGCGTTCATCAAGTGCCGTGATCTTCTTCCCTTGTGAAATCCGTTCCTCCCGCCGCATATAAAGTGTCTTTACGATACTGACCCATGCACGGTAATCACAGGTACGCATTGCTTCCTTATATGTTGCCTCCCGCTGCTTATCATTAGGGATCCATAACATCTCTATCTCCGGCAGGTCATGGATGAGCTTGTCCGCTTCCTCTTTTGTGATCAGTTTCCGCATGGTAATCTTTTGATGATCCGTAGGTGCATAAATCTTTGCATTGCTATCGCCAAGCGGTGCCATCACATAATACAGACGCTCTTTATCCGCCCCGGAAATATCAATATGGGTAATGTCTGTGATCTGACAGACGCCCTTGCTTCCATATACAACATACTCTCCTACTTCAAACATAATTTTCTATTCTCCTTTCCTGTCAATTCGATCCACAGCACCAAACCGTCTGTGAAATCACTGTTTTCAGAGTCATCTCTAATAGTTTACCACGTTTTTTTTTGAAATGTCAGTAAATTTTATATAGAAAACTCCTCAGACCCGAGGCAGGATCTAAGGAGTTCTCTTTTATTACGTGGAATTTTGCATGATAGGATTTTGAGGCTGTTTATTATTTTACTTTAATTTTGAAAGTTGCTTTCTTTCCGCTGCCATCTTTTGCAGTTGCTGTAATTGTTACAGTACCTTTTTTCTTAGCAGTTACTTTACCATTCTTATTTACGGTTGCAACTTTCTTATCTGAACTGGTCCATGTTACTTTCTGGTTATCGGCTGTTGCAGGTGCCAGACCCAGAGTTAATTTCTGGCTGCTCTTAACCTTCATTGTTTTCTTACCAGTTACCGTTAATTTTGCCACAGATACTTTATTCTTTGTAGCTTTGAATTTTACTTTTGCTGACTGTCCATCTGCAGTTTTTGCAGTAATCACAACAGTACCAGCTTTTTTCACTTTGACTTTACCGTTCTTTACGGTTGCAACTTTGCTGTTAGATGTACTCCAGGATACTACTGCATTCTTTGCATCTGCTGTAGAAGGAGTTACAGTTGCTTTTAATGTATAAGTAGCACCTACTCTTGCTTTCAATGTACCAGATGCTTTCTGACCTTTGATCGTAAGAGCTACTTTTTCAGCTTTCTGACTTACAGTTACTGCTACCGTTGCTGTTTTACCATTTGCTGTTGTTGCAGTTACAGTTGCCGTACCATTTGCTACTGCTGTAATTGTTCCGTCTGCTGCTACTGTTGCTACTGCTGTATT
>JBNMKU010000135.1:0-4062 GCA_050874505.1 Roseburia sp.
AAGAATATCAGGTGCCAATCATAATGGATGCGGATATCGGTCATCTCCCTCCGATGATGCCTCTGGTATCGGGCAGCTATGCGAAAGTGCAGGTGACTGGAAATGATATCCGCATCCATATGGAAGAATCGAAATTTTAAATTATAAGACAACGTTGATATTGCTGCCGGTGCTGTCTGCCGGAAGTCCGGTGGATGGGATGAGAGAAGCGGCAAGTGAAGACGTTGCAGTAGTAGAGGTAGCCTGTTTTTGCTGTTGTGCAAGCAGAGCTGCCTTTTTTTCTTCAATATCAAGGGTATCGCTGCGGCGTTCAATCCGCTTTGCATAAGCAGTAGCACGCTGGATATAGTCAGCATCCTTGGAAAACAGTTTCTCAAATTTGGAGATATCTGCATTGGCAAACAGAGCCGTTCTGGAAGAGAGTGTACCATCTTTATTTACGGTAATACCGATCTTGTCGAGCGAATCTTCGTATTCTGAGGTAAGTTTTTTCATTGCCTTGTAGCTCTGGGTCATCTTACGGTCATCGGAGCTGCCGGCAGAAGATAACAGATTGTTGTAGGTGTCAATAAATGCGGACACGCTGTTTCGGATGTTGGTCGCGTGGCCATCATCATAGGTAAAGGAGCCCAGTGCCTTGATCGCACGGCGCAATGCAACGGCATCCGCATTGGAAAGTTCAGAATTGCTGTACTGCCGTCTTGAAGTGGCAGTTCTTGCGTCGGCATTTGACCTGTAGAAACGCCTCATATAATAGGTAGAACTTAAGGATTCTCCTGTTCCTGCATAAGCAGTACTAAAAACCGTTGCCATAATAGACCTCCCTTAAAAAGTTACAAAAAATAAGATTTCTGCTATATGTTTCGGCAAAAAGGCGCATATAATTAACCGTAGAAATGGAAAATACTTTATGTTATACTTAAGCAAAAACAATGGGGAGGCATAATTCGTATGGAAATCATCATTTGGATCGTATTGATTATAGTATTTGCGTTAGCAGAGATTGCAACAGTAGGACTGACCTCCATCTGGTTTGCAGGCGGAGCACTGGCAGCGTTGCTGTGCTGTGCAGTAGGACTGAACGTTGTATGGCAGATCGCGGTATTCATTGTCGTATCGTTGATCCTGCTGTTTTTTACAAGACCGTGGGCACTGAAATATTTAAAACCACATCTGACCAGGACCAACTATGAGGGAAATATTGGTCAGGATGTGTGTGTGACCGAGGCGATCGATAACAGAAAAGGTACCGGAACGGTTGTCTTAAAAGGGCAGGAATGGACGGCACGTGCCTATGAAGATGGAAAGACTTATGAGGCAGGGATGATCGTAAAGGTACAGGAGATTCGCGGCGTTACGATGTATGTGACCGAGAGTGATGCAATGCCGCAGAGACAGGAAGAGGCATAAAGGTTATGACAGAAAAGACAGGACAGAACAAGAAACTTGGAATGGTATTTGAAGGGGGCGCGAACCGCACGGTCTTTTCGTGTGGTGTCATGGATGCCCTGTTAGAGGCAGACATCATGCCGGACTATATGATCGGAGTTTCCGCAGGGATCGCATTTGGCGTATCCTACCTTTCCAGACAAAAGGGCAGAAACCTGGAAGTCATGGAGAAATACATGGCGGATAAGAGGTACATGGGAATGCGCCATCTGCTTGACCGGAAAAAGCGTACGTTTTATAATCTTGGATTTGTATTCGGAGAGGTGCCGGACAAACTCGTACCATTTGACTATGATACGTTTGCTGCATACCCGGGAACTGTAGAGGCTGCCGTGACCAATATCCACACCGGAAAGCCGGAGTATTTAACATTGCAGCGCGATAAGAGTATGATGAACACGATCGTGGCAAGCTGCTCCCTGCCGGTGCTGTTCCAGCCGGTTAAGGTGGGAAAACATTACTATCTGGATGGGGGCTTGGCGGATTCGGTTCCGTTCCGTCACGCACTCGAGCAGGGATGTGACAAACTTCTGGTGGTACTGACAAGGGAACGCGGCTATGTCAAAAAAGCGGAGCGCATTACAGGGATTACCGGGGGACTGTATCACAGATATCCCAATATCGTAAAAGACTTAGAGGAACGCCCGGAGAAATACAATGCGGATATGCAGGAACTGCTCCGTCTGGAAAAAGAGGGCAAGGTTTTTGTCATCGCACCGGAGAGCACCTATGGAGTCGGAAGAACGGAGACTGATACCGTCCTTTTAAGAAAACTCTATGATGAGGGTTACGAGATCGGGACAAAGCAGATGGGAGCATTTCGAGAATATTTAAAGGCTTAAATCAATAAAATGCAGAAGATGGAGAGAAAAAGATGCAGGAGAAATTAAAAATTGTTTTTTTGGATGCAAAGACGATCGGCGAGGACATTGATCTGAGCGGATATGAAAAGCTGGGCGAGGTGGTAAAATATGATTTTTCCACACCGGAAGAGGCAAGAGAGCGCACGAAAGATGCGGACGTCATTATTTTAAATAAAGTAGTCATCAATGAGGCATCGATCGGAGAAGCAGATCATTTGAAACTGGTCTGCGTGACAGCGACCGGAACCAATAATCTGGATAAGGAATATCTCGACAAACGCGGTATCGCATGGCGCAATGTGGCAGGATATTCCACTGAGACCGTGGCACAGCACACGTTTGCCATGCTGTTTTACCTGCTTGAGCATCTGAATTACTATGACCAGTATGTAAAGACAGAGCATTATGTAAATGATACGATGTTTACACATTTTGCAGAGGTGTTCCATGAGTTAAATGGTATGACATGGGGCGTCATCGGTCTTGGAGCCATCGGAAGAAGAGTGGCAGATCTCGCAAAGATGTTTGGATGCAGAGTCATCTATTATTCAACTTCCGGGAAACACGACCAGCCGGGCTATGAAAGGGTAACGTTTGATACCTTACTCCGTGAGTCTGATATTGTTTCCGTGCATGCACCGTTGGATGAAAATACAAAAGACCTTATGAATAAAGAAGCGTTTGATAAGATGAAATCATCTGCGATCTTTTTGAATCTGGGAAGAGGTCCGATCGTGGTAGAAAAAGATCTGGCAGATGCCTTAGAGCAGGGAAGCATTGCGGCAGCTGGACTCGATGTCCTCTGTGTGGAGCCAATGCAGGAAGAAAATCCACTGCGTAGGATCAAAGACAGCAACCGTCTTATCATTACTCCGCACATTGCATGGGCAAGTGTGGAAGCAAGAACAAGACTGATGCAGATCATTGAAGGACAGATCCGGGAGTTCTTTGCCTAGGGGCAAAGGACTAACTCGGAATGGTACAGTCTAATCCACTGTGGAAAGAAAGATTTCCATATTCTTTTAAACATGTCTCAAACAGTTCACGGTAATGCGGATCGTCCGGTTTTGCGTGCAAAAGAGGAGAAAGAGACTTAAGGCGCGAAAGATACAACGGCATTGCCTTATCGTAAAGTTCAAAAAATGTCTCATTGGAAGTAATCGAATGATCCCATGGATTTCGCCAGGATTTCCGTTGCAGATTAAAAGGGTCTGTACGGAAAAATAAGGTATCGCTTGGGAATAAAGGCGAAAACAGAGGATATCCTAAACAGTAGCGTTCGGTCAGGCGCACCATGGCTTTCTTCTGCCCGCTGTCATCATGGAGCAGGCGCAGCCCAAGCTGTAAGGAAAAGATCGCAAGGAGCATTGTGCTTTTGTAGATCCGCAGCTCCGGATAGGTGTAGCGGTAAGCAAAATAAAGCAGCCTTGCGACAACTTTTTTCTGATGTGCCGAGAGGGCAAGCGTGTCAGCTGCATGGAACGTGCAGGGAGTACGGTGCAGCTTCTGGTGAAGGAGTGCCGTGTCGATGTCCGTTTCCAGATATGCATGACGGGAAAAATATGCCTTGTCCGTTTTATCATAATGTGTCATGCCATAGATATAAGGGTGGCAGACGGTATCTAAGGTATAGTGTCCGATAAATCCGCACAGATAGCTTTCGGCGATCGCGCGGTCGTAAGGGTTTCGAAAGGAAAGCGTGCCTTTTAAGTGGCCTTCAAAGAAGATCCCGGTTCTGGTAGTGTGGGCG
>JBNMKU010000136.1:0-3977 GCA_050874505.1 Roseburia sp.
GAACTGCCAGAAACAGGCTGATCCCTGTCACGAGCAGATAGCTTCCAAGCGCGCTCTTTGCCCACCCAAACTGCCAGAGTACACTCTTTTTTAACCAGAACCAGACCAGCATATGGAGCAGGAAAAGATCCGTGGACAGGCTGCGCGCTCTTTTTGCAGACCGTTCTGCCCTTTCTGACACCGGTATCCCTGCCACAAGGAAAAACAGTAACCCTGCCACGACCGGCAAAAGCAGATACATATCATGCGAACCATCCCCGTACCAGGTTGTCAGCCATGCCTCTTCCACAAACAGTCCTGCCAGCGAAAGGAAAAACAAAAGAAGTTCTCTTTTTCCCTGTCTTTTTATCTTTTCCCTTTTTTGAAAGAGGAAATACCCCATTGTCACAAATGGGAAGCCAAAAAAGAAGCCGTTCCTCGTTGTCAGAAAAACAGCCTGATACCCTCTTATCACCGATGCCGCCACAGGATTCTGTATCACGATATGCCGGTAGGAATTTCCAAGCAGCCCGATCAGATAGATGCAGACGGCAAGCAGGATCAGCAAGCCATCCCGCTCTCCCAAAAGCCGCTTTGCAAAAAACAGCAGCAACACCGCCACCACCGTTGCAAGAAGATACCACAGCTGGATGTAAGAACCGATCAGGAAAAACCGGCGCAGCAGCTCCCTGACATTTTCCTGCCAGGTGTTTTCTTTTTTTACAAACCGCGCAAAGATGCAGGGCAGATAAAGGATGCTCCAAAAAAGATACATCTTTATAATATGAAGCAGATAGGATTTCATTCGTCCCCAGTCCGCGATCTTTTCTGCTGTAAAAAATCCGGTACAGAGGAAAAAAAACGGAACGGAAAGCCTGCAGATGACCTGCTCAAACACATGCGAAAATGCAGGGGCAAGTTCTTCAAACGGCGGAATATGGATTGCAACCACAAGAAACGCCGCAATTAATTTTGTAAAATCGATTGCACGGTATTCCGTCTTCATCCCACGCCTCCCGTCTGTCTTTTGCCACTCTTTTTCCATTTCATGAAACCATACAAAAACAAGATGCTGCACCATCCGGCTATGCTGATGTAAATTCCCGCTTTCAGATAAGGGGTCTGATAACACAACCTCACATCATGATCCCCCTTTGGCACCTGGATTGCCAAAAACATGGTATCTGCCCTTAAGACCTTTGTCTCTTTCCCATCCACATAAGCCGTCCATCCGGTACTGTAAGGGATGGTCATGCAGAGCAGTTTCTCCTGTGTTAATGCGATCTTTCCGGTCACTTCGTTGGTCTTAAGCGAGACATTGGTCAGCTCTTCCTGACACAGCTTTTCCTTCTCGTGCTCTGCTCCCTCCATGGACTGTGCCGCGATCCTTATTTTGTCAAAAGAATAGGTTCCTTTTTCCTGAAATGTGATCGTAACTTCAAATGGAATATCCCTGCGATACCCCAGATTGACCAGAAAATCGGTCACGCCACTGTAAAAATTATTTTTTGCCGTCAGATAGGTGATCTTCTTAGAAACATCCCCACAGCTTACCTGGATATGCAACCGATCTTTGGGCTTTTTCTTACCGCCCTCTTTTCCCTGATAATCCAGTCCTTCTATGATAAAGTAAGTCTCACAGTTTCTTACCCCCTGAAACCGCAGTTTTAAGAACGCATTCTCTTCCGTTACCTTTACTCCGCCATCGGTCCACTCCATTCCGTCGAGTTCTTCCACATCATAGGGGATCTCAATATCGGTAAAGATCGGCGTCTGCTCCTGTAACGGTTCGGTGTCGATCTCTTTCTCATCGACCACGATCCCCTGCAGAACGGCCTGCTGTTTTTCCGTTACTGTCATCGCCTCATAGTCGTCTCTTGCAATGTACCTGTCACTGGCAAATCCAAGCGGCAGGACATTTTCATTTTCATAGGATACAGATGCCACCTCATATTCCGTTCCCTCACCAAGCGTTCCCTCTTTTAATTTCGTATCATATCCATAAGGAAGATACCCTGTCCCGTTCTGTGGCACGACAAAGTAGCGCACGCCTGATAACATGTCTAAAAACAGCCTTCCATCCAGACCGGAATAACAGAAATCTCTGGTCTGGTTTAGATACATCTCCCGCTGAAATTCATTGATATACGGATTTGCCAGACTAAAATAATAGGACACTCCGTGCAGTCCAAGCTGCATGGCAGTATTTTTCCACTCTTTTACCTGCAGGGACTCATAGCGGTACGTCGTGTCTTTTGCCGCATCTTTGACCAGGCTTCCCCCCGCATCCTCTGTCAGCATCTGATAAGCCTGTCCACGGTCTGCAAATTCATCCACATAATCATCGCCCCATGGTGCATACTTAAACCAGCCTTGGTAGACAAGCTCGCACATGACCACGACAAGCAGGACATTTTTAAACCAGAATTTCTCTTTCGTGCTTTTTGACGTGCCGATCACAAGCAACAGCAGAATGGCAAATAGCAGCAATGCAACTGCAACATATGGTTTCTGGCTCTTTGTGGACACCTCAAGGCAGAGAAAGATATAGGTGATCCCCGCCCAGAACAGTTCGATCCTCTTTTTCGAGCGCATGGAGAGCATCTCCGGGTAAAGTTTTACCGCGATAAATGATACCAGCATGGAATATGCCCACATGTAACGATTGATGACATAGCTTCCGCCATTTAACAGTAATCCCGCATATGGGAATAACACCATCAGGGTCATCACGAGAAATCCAAGCCGCAGTCCTCTATACTTTTTCCGGAAACTGAGTAAAAAGATCACGGCGATCAGGATCAGTCCGGTATAACCCAGTTCACTCCAGTAGCCCGCACCGCCCATTAAAAATCCCGAAATGAATTTCTTATAATAGGAAAGCGGATAGACCAGTGAAAAATCATGTTTCGCCTCTGCCCTTCCGGTGGAAAGTGTCATCATAACAACCGGAAGCAGGACGACACAGACCGAGGCAAGTGCCATCACAGAATAAAGCAAAAAACGAAAGATCCAGTACAGGATCTTTTTGAGTTCCAGTTTCCGGACGATCATCAGATACCGCACCAGTGCATAGCCTGCAACAAAAATACAAATCATGTATGCAAAATAAAAACTGCTGATCGTTGCAAGTGCTAACATCCCGATATAAAGCCACGGCTTTTCCTTCCGGTAGATCTTATCCACGCCAAGCAGGATCAGGGGCAGATAGATCATCGGATTCAAAAAGTACGGATGACGCACCGCCACGATCGCCCAGAAGCAGAAATCATAGACCATGGCACCAAGAAGCATTGCATATGGCTTTTGTCCATGATATTTACAGAACGCCGAAAACGCAAGTCCTGCCAGATACAACCGGACAATGACAAGCGCACTGTAAAAGACTTCCATCCCCGCCTCATCCGGCACAAAAACAGACAGCAGGTTTAACGGATCTCCGATCACATAGTAATGCAGGGTCGTTAAGATATCCGAACCCATTCCGATGCTCATATCCCAGAGTGGGATAGATAGCTTATGCTCTTTTAAAAGCGTGCGCCCGATCTCAAGCAGCCAGGAGCGGTAATAAAGCAGTGCATTAAAATGCTGCTGCAATCCGTCCGGTACCCAGACAAAGCTTTTATTATATAGAAGAAAGACAGAAAATATCGCACCTGCCATCACGGCAAAACACACGGTATATGCGAACAGATACCACTTTTCTCCCTTTCCATTGATTGAAATCTTTTCCTTTAATTTCATAAATTTCCTCATTCCACCTTATTTACAACTTTTCTATCTTAGCACTGTCACTTTCCAAAATCAATAGTGGAACCTTACGCAAAAATGGACAGAAAGCCAAAGCCTCCTGTCCATTCCTTTTCCTGTTATTTTATCTCTTATTCGTATCTCAACGCATCGATAACTTCCATCTTCGCTGCCTTGTTTGCAGGATAATATCCGAAGAAGACACCGGTCAGCATCGAGAAGAATAAGGAAAGCATGATCGCCTGTAC
>JBNMKU010000137.1:0-3768 GCA_050874505.1 Roseburia sp.
CCGGAGTCTTCTCCGGCAGGACTGATCCCAGATAATAGAAACAGAACTATGCACCTTGACAATTCACATACGATTGAAATCGAAGCAGAGGGATTGCTTATACGAATTAGTAATGAGATCAAACCGTTACTTCTGAAGATGCTTATGGATACGCTGAAGGAGTCGTTATGTTAGCGGACATCTCAAGTGTTGATGCGATCTATATCGTCTGCGGCAGAACAGATATGCGCAAGTCCATTGATGGATGGTGTGCGATCATCCAGGAACAGTTTTCGATGGAGATCGACCATGCACTTTTTCTTTTCTGTGGCCGTAAATGTGATCGTATCAAAGCCATTTTAAAAGAACCAGATGGGATCGTCATGATCTACAAAAGACTGACCGCCCAGGGATCTTACCGGTGGCCCAGGAGTAAATCTGAAGTCCGGAATCTTACATGGCGGGAGTTCGACTGGCTGATGTCTGGCATTGATATTGAGCAGCCCAAAGCGATCAGGACAACATAAAAAAGATGCACATAAAACTCTTGTTTTTTATTGTATTTTCGGCACTTTCAAGTCCTGGTAAACCGCTGTTTTGCTGGAAAAAAACACTGTTTTCTGGTATAATGGAAACATCAGAAACAGGAGGAAAAAGCAGTGGCAGACAGTTCCAAAGATATCCAGCTCCGTGAGCTGAAGGACATGATAAGCGATCTCAAAAAGATGATAAAGACACTTCAGGCAACTGTCGATGCTGCCAATAAACGGGAAGAGGCTCTCACCCAGGAACGGGACAATCTGAAAGAAGAGATAGATCTTCTCCGCAAAAAACTGTTTGGTACCTCCAGTGAAAAAAGGGGTCTCGATATCCCAGGCCAGTTAAACTTTTTCAATGAGGCGGAACTGGAACAGAATCCAGAAGCTGCAAAAGCAGAGGATCTTGAAGCACTTCTTCCGGAAAAAACAGCAAAAAAACGAAAACCAAGAGCTACAGATGCGGAACGTTTTAAGGGAGTTCCTGTTGAAAAAAAGTATCTGGAACTTTCTGAGGAAGAGAAACTCTGTCCTGTCTGTGGTACCCCACTGAAAGAAATCGGGGAAGAGTTTGTCCGCCGGGAACTGGTTTTTGTACCAGCAAAACTGAAAGTATATGAATACTACAGCAAGAACTATGAGTGTCCGCAGTGCAGACTTCAGGATATTCCGGTCATCAAAAAAGGAAAAGATGGCAGAGCCCATATGCTTTATGGAATGGCTTCTGCCGGAACGGTTGCCTGGGTAATGTACCAGAAGTTTTGTAATGGTCTCCCATACTACCGTCAGGAAAAGGACTGGAAACAGTATGGCGTGGAGATCACCAGAGCTACTATGGCAAACTGGGTGATCCGAAATTCCGAAGCGTTTTTTCTTCCTATGTACAAATACTTCCACAGGAAACTTCTGGAACGTGGATTCGCGATGGCAGATGAAACGCCACTTCAGGTTCTGCATGAACCGGAACGCCGTGCACAGACCAAGTCATATATGTGGCTGTTCCGCAGCGGTGAAGACGGAGGACCACCTATTATCCTCTATAAATACTCGGAGACCCGAGCCGGGGACAATGCCGTAGATTTTCTTCACGGCTTCAAGGGTTATCTGATGTGTGATGGCTATAGTGGATACAATAAAGTTCCAGATGCCAAACGCACAGCCTGCTGGGCACACATCAGAAGATATCTGACAGATGCCATTCCCAAGGGAAAGGCTCTTGATTATACCCAGCCATCCGTACAGGGAATGTTGTACATTAACCAGCTCTTCCATCTGGAAGATGCGATCAGATCAAAGTATCCTTCCTTCGATGCTATCAAAAAGGCGCGTCTTGAAAAAGAAAAACCGGTAGTAGAAGGCTTTTTGTCGTGGCTTGATCAGCAGAGCCCTACCCGTGGAAGCAGAATGGATAAAGCTGTCACCTACATTCAGAACCGCCGCTCCTATCTTTCTACCTATCTGGAAGATGGCCGCTGCAGTTTTTCTAATAATCTCAGCGAAAATGCGATCCGCCCGTTTACAGTAGGCCGTAAAAACTGGCTGTTCTGCGATACACCAAACGGAGCCCAGGCCAGCGCTATCGTGTACACAATGGTAGAAATGGCAAAAGCCAATGGAGTAAACGTCTATCACTATCTTACTTATCTGCTGGAAAAACTGCCTGATGATAGGATGAGCGATGATGAATTAGAACTTCTGGCTCCATGGAACGAAACCGTCAAAGCTGAAATCGAACGTCGTGCAAACGAATCAAATCAATCATATGTGAATTGTCAAGGTGCTCCGACTACTGAAAAGTAGTCGGGGTTTTTTCTATCATACCTAAAAATTAAGCGCTTACCAAATAAATTCCAATAATTACAGGCATATACCACATATGAGACATGTCTGTCTGACAGAAAAATAACATATTTTCTATCATAATCTTTCCATTTAGTGGCGTCTGATAATACCATGCATTAAAACAATTATAAATAACAATCCATATCTCTGTTGTAATCACCAATCCCAACACATTACGTTTCTCGAATTTTATTATTCTTTCATATCCATAATCCCCCCCAGACATCAGAAATCCTGTCAGGAAGAAAAATAGTGGAACCCCCAATCGACCAATGGTAAATAAAGATACCGAAAAAATTCTGCTATAAACAGATTCTTGTGCTAACGTCATTGCATTCAATGTATATACTCTTTCCGTAGTATGTGTAAGCAATACACACAAAATAGCTAATGCTCGAATATAATCCAGTTCTATTATTCTTTCTTTTCTTTTTATTTCACTAGACATTTTACACCTTTTTTGCATCATTACATTGCGTATTTATGGAAAACTCACCAATTGAATGCAATCATTTTTTCACTCATTAATCCATCCCTACTTTATTATAAGACCTTCTTCATGAATCACCTGCACCATCTCATCCACATACTTCGCGCACAACTCATCACTCTGTGCCTCAACCATCACACGAATCACGGGCTCCGTACCACTCTCACGCAGAAGGATTCTTCCATCCTCACCCAAAGCAGCGCTGATCCGCTCCTTCTCAGCCTGCACATGCGCATTGCCGGTAACCGCAGCCTTGTCCTCGACCTTCACATTCTTCAAAAGCTGCGGGTACATCTGCATCCCCTTGCACAGCGTGCCGAGGCTCTGCTTCTTCTCCAGGATTACCTCCATCAGCATCAATGCGGTAAGGATTCCATCTCCAGTCGTCGCATGCTTACTGAAAATGATATGTCCGGACTGCTCTCCACCGAGCACATATCCGTTGGCAACCATCGCCTCATTGACGTACTTATCGCCAACCGTGGTCACACATACCTCGATGCCCTCCCGCTTCATTGCTTTGAACAATCCCATGTTGGACATGATCGTGGCAACCACCGTATTATTCTGCAGACGGCCAGATTCCTTCAGATACTTCCCGCAGACATACAGGATATAATCCCCGTGCACTTCCATACCGTTCTCATCCACGGCAATACACCGATCCGCATCTCCATCAAGCGCAAATCCGCAATCCAGATTCTTCTCCCGGACAAGTCTCTGCAGATTCTCGATATGTGTCGATCCACATCCCATATTGATATTGGTACCGTCCGGCTCATTGCCAACCACATATGTTTTGGCACCAAGCGCATCAAACACACTCTTTGCAATATTAAATGTACTTCCGTTGGAACAATCCAGCCCCACGCGCATCCCATCGTAAGATCTGGTAGCCAGAGAAATCAGATAGCCAATATA
>JBNMKU010000138.1:0-3479 GCA_050874505.1 Roseburia sp.
ACATTAAAGAGATAAGAAATGATGGGTATCCAATTGGGTACCCATTTTTGCAATATAGTAAGTAAATGAAATGAGGAAAGAAATGAGAACAGATACGATAGCTGCGATAGCAACTGCAATGTCAAGTTCAGGAATAGGAATCATCCGGATCAGTGGTGAAGATGCGGTCACGATCACAGAGAAGATTTTCCGTATGAAAAACGGAAAAAAATTATCGGAGATGCCAACGCACACCATTCATTACGGGCATATCTGTGACGGGGAAGAAGTGATCGATGAAGTCATGGTTCTTCTGATGCGTGGACCGAAAAGTTATACGAGAGAAGATACCGTCGAGATCGACTGTCATGGTGGTGTCTATGTCATGCGACGGGTTTTGGAAACGGTGATCCGTTATGGAGCAAGACCGGCAGAACCGGGAGAGTTTACCAAGAGAGCATTTTTAAATGGACGTATCGATCTCTCTCAGGCAGAATCTGTCATTGATGTGATTCATGCCAAAAATGAATTTGCATTAAAAAGTTCCATGAGGCAGTTATCCGGTTCTGTGTCAAAGGCGATAAAAGAAATCCGGGGAAAAGTTTTACATGAGATCGCTTTTATCGAATCTGCATTGGATGATCCGGAACATATCAGTCTGGATAGATATCCAGAGCAGCTGCAGGGGATTGTAGAAGAGGTATCAGAAAAGATAGAGAAGCTTCTTTCCACCAGTGACAATGGAAAAATCTTAAAAGAGGGGATTTCCACAGTTATTGTTGGAAAACCAAATGCCGGAAAATCGTCATTACTTAACACGTTACTTGGAGAGGAGCGGGCAATTGTTACAGATATTGCCGGAACTACCAGGGATGTATTGGAAGAGCAGATCAATCTGAATGGGATCATATTAAATATTATCGATACGGCAGGAATCCGTGACACAGAGGATGTCGTAGAAAAGATCGGTGTGGATAAAGCGAAGAAATATGTGAAAGATGCCGATCTGATCATCTATGTTGTGGATAGTTCAACAGCACTCGATGAAAATGATTTTGAAATTATGGAATTACTGCGGGATAAGACAGCAGTTGTTCTGATGAATAAATCTGATCTGCAGCCGGTCACAACTGCAGAAGAGGTAAAATCACATCTGGATAAAACCGTGATCTCCATTTCAGCAAAAGAGCAGGTGGGAATTGATACCTTAGAAGAAACCATCAAGGAATTATTCTTCCATGGTGAAGTTACCTTTAATGATGAAGTTTATATTACAAATATTCGTCACAAAACAGCTTTACAGGAAGCTTTGAATAGTTTACATTTAGTAGTGCAGAGTATCAGGGACGGGATGCCGGAGGATTTTTATTCCATTGATCTGATGAATGCGTATGAAGAACTGGGAAGTATCGTCGGGGAAGCCGTAGAGGATGACCTGGTGAATGAGATATTTAGTAAATTCTGTACAGGAAAATAAATAGTTGTCGCCATGGGACGACAACTATTGGAAGAATGCAAAACCGGCATTCTTCCGGTGTATTTTTGTTGGTTAGAATATAGAGAAAGAGGGATATAAAATGCCTGCGATTGAAGAAAATTATGATGTGGTAATTGTCGGTGCGGGACATGCGGGCTGCGAGGCGGCACTTACATGTGCGAGACTTGGATTGGAGACCATCATCTTTACGGTAAGTGTGGACAGCATTGCATTGATGCCATGTAATCCGAATATTGGTGGAAGTTCCAAAGGACATCTGGTTCGGGAGATTGATGCGCTTGGCGGACAAATGGGTATCAATATTGATAAGACTTTTATCCAGTCAAAAATGTTAAACAAATCCAAGGGACCTGCAGTTCATTCGCTGCGTGCACAGGCAGACAAAGCGAACTATAGCATGGAGATGCGGAAAACACTGCAAAATACAGAGCATTTAACAATACGTCAGGCAGAAGTAGCAGAGATTTTGACGGAACAAGTTGATTCGGTACAAAAGATAACCGGAGTAAAGACAGTTTCCGGTGGAACTTATCATGCGAAAGCAGTCGTTCTTTGTACGGGTACTTATCTGCGTGCGCGTTGCCTGACCGGAGAGATGATCACTTATACCGGACCAAACGGGCTGATGGCAGCAAATCATCTGACCGATTCTCTGGTTGCACATGGTGTAGAAATGTTCCGCTTTAAAACTGGAACACCTGCAAGAGTAGACAAAAATTCGTTGGATTTTTCAAAAATGCAGGAACAAAAGGGAGATGAACGTGTGGTGCCATTTTCCTTTACAACAAACCCGGAAGATGTGCAGATCGATCAGGTTTCCTGCTGGCTGACCTATACGAATCCAAAGACACATGAGATCATACGAAACAACTTGGACCGTTCTCCAATCTATGCAGGTATCATAGAGGGAACCGGACCACGTTATTGTCCATCCATTGAGGATAAAGTGGTAAAATTTGCAGATAAAGACAGACATCAGATTTTCATTGAACCGGAAGGCCTCAATACAAATGAGATGTATGTGGGAGGAATGTCATCTTCTCTTCCAGAGGATGTGCAGCATGAAATGTATCGCACACTTCCGGGAATGGAACATGTTAAGATCGTGCGGAATGCCTATGCAATCGAGTATGACTGTATCAATCCGAACCAGTTATATGCGACACTGGAATTTAAAAAGATCAAAGGTCTGTTTTCCGGTGGGCAGTTCAATGGAAGCAGCGGATATGAAGAGGCGGCATGCCAGGGACTGATCGCAGGTATCAATGCAGCAATGAGTGTTTTAGGAAGAGAGCCGCTTGTGCTTGACCGTTCCGAAGCTTACATTGGAGTACTGATCGATGATCTGGTAACCAAAGAAAACCATGAGCCATATCGTATGATGACATCCAGGGCAGAATATCGTTTGTTGCTGCGCCAGGATAATGCAGATCTTCGTCTGACAAAAAAAGGATATGAGATCGGACTGATCTCGAAAGAACGTTATGACTGGGTATGTAAAAAAGAAGAGCTGATCGCGGCTGAAATCGAACGTGTTTCCAAAGTAAAGATCGGCGCAAACAAAGAGGTACAGGCATTACTTGAAAGCTATGGAAGTATCCCGTTAAATACCGGAACTTCACTGACCGAACTGATCCGCAGACCGGAGCTTGACTATGATAAATTAGCCCCGATCGATAAGGAACGTCCAGAGTTGCCGGCAGAGGTAACCGAGCAGGTAAACATTAATATCAAATATGAGGGCTACATCACAAGACAGATCAAACAGGTGGATCACTTTAAGAAGTTAGAGAAGAAAAAGATTCCGGAGAACTTTAATTATGATGAAGTTCCAAGTCTTCGTATCGAGGCCCGCCAGAAATTAAAATTATATCAGCCGATCTCAATCGGACAGGCATCGCGAATATCAGGCGTATCTCCGGCAGATATTTCCGTGCTGCTTGTATACATGGAACAAATGAAATATCAGGGAAAGTGAAAAGAAGCGTATGGAATATAATCT
>JBNMKU010000139.1:0-3336 GCA_050874505.1 Roseburia sp.
ACCAAATACGGTGTTATCTATGGCGGTGTTCAGAAAAACGTCGGACCGGCAGGTGTTGTCATCGTGATCATCCGTGAAGACCTGATCACAGAGGATACCTTACCGGGAACTCCTACCATGTTAAAATACAAAACACATGCGGACAACGACTCACTTTACAATACGCCACCAGCATATGGCATCTATATCTGTGGAAAAGTATTCAAATGGTTAAAGAAGATGGGCGGACTTTCCGTAATGAAAGAGCGCAACGAAGAAAAAGCAAAGATCTTATATGACTTCCTGGATCAGAGCAAACTCTTCAAAGGAACCGTTGTTCCCAAAGACCGTTCCCTGATGAATGTTCCGTTTGTCACAGGCAATGAGGAACTGGATGCAAAATTCGTAAAAGAAGCAACCGAGGCAGGCTTTGTAAACTTAAAAGGACATCGTACCGTAGGTGGTATGAGAGCTTCCATTTACAATGCAATGCCAAAAGAGGGCGTAGAGAAATTAGTAGCGTTTATGAAGAAATTTGAGGAGGAGAATGCGTAATGTTTCAGTATAACTGCTTAAATCCAATAGCATCTGTAGGACTTGACCTGTTTTCCGATGATTACAAAAAAGTAGAAGATATGAACGGCGCGGATGCAGTGCTTGTAAGAAGTGCCGCAATGCACGATCTGGATCTGCCGGATGGACTGCTTGCAGTAGCACGTGCCGGTGCCGGTGTCAACAATATCCCGTTAGACAAATGTGCCGAAAAAGGTATCGTTGTATTTAACACACCGGGTGCCAATGCCAACGGTGTAAAAGAACTTGTATTTGCGGGAATGTTATATGCTTCCCGCGATATCGTAGGCGGTATCGAATGGTGTCTGGAAAATCAGAACGACGAGAACATTGCCAAAACTGCAGAGAAACAGAAAAAGAACTTTGCAGGAACCGAGATCGCAGGCAAAAAATTAGGAGTTATCGGTCTGGGAGCAATCGGAGTTTTAGTTGCCAATGCAGCAGTACATATGGGAATGGAAGTATACGGATATGACCCGTACATTTCTGTTACAGCAGCATGGAACCTCTCAAGAAGCGTAAAACACATCAGCAATGTAGAGGATATTTACCGCGAGTGTGATTATATCACCATTCATGTACCGCTTCTGGACTCTACCAGAAAGATGATCAATGCAGAAGCGATCGCCATGATGAAACCGACTGCCATCGTTTTAAACTTTGCAAGGGATCTTCTGGTAGACGAGGAGGCGATGGTAGATGCGTTGGCAGCAGGAAAGGTACACAAATATGTATCTGATTTTCCAAATACCACAACAGTTGGAGCGAAAGGATGTATTGTAACACCGCATCTGGGAGCTTCCACAGCAGAGTCAGAAGATAACTGTGCGATCATGGCAGTCCGTGAGATCCGCGATTATCTGGAAAACGGAAATATCGTTCATTCTGTCAATTTCCCAGATTGCAGCATGGGTGCCTGTACAACTGCAGGAAGAATCGGTATTCTCCACCGCAATGTAAAAGGTATGTTAAGCCAGTACACGACTGTACTTGGCGATGCCGGTATCAATATCGATGCTATGGCAAACAAATCCAAAGGGGATTATGCGTATGCGCTGCTTGATGTAGATACATCGGTTACCGAGGATGTAATTGAAAAACTTAAGAGCACGGAAGGTGTATTAGGAGTGCGTAAGATACAGTAAATAGCATACAAAGAGAAGATGTGGAGGAAGAAATGGCAGAGATCAGACCATTTATGAGCATCAGACCATGTAAGGGGAAGGCAGCAGAAATTGCTGCCCTCCCTTATGATGTTTATAATCGAAAAGAAGCAACTGAGGAAGTAGAAAGACATCCAGAGTCCTTTTTAAGAATTGACCGTGCAGAAACGGGGTATCCTCTTTCTGTTGATATGTATGATGACCGTGTGTATGAGAGAGCACATGATCTGTTATGGCAGGCAGTGGAAGATGGTACCTTTGTGAAAGATGCCAAAAACTGCTATTACATCTATGAACTTACGATGAATGGAAGAGTGCAGACCGGGATTACAGCGTGTGCATCGATCGATGATTATCAGAACGGGATCATCAAAAAACATGAGAACACCAGAGCTGAAAAAGAGATCGACCGGATCAAACATGTGGACCGCTGTGATGCACAGACCGGACCGATCTTCCTTGCTTACCGCTCCAATGAGCAGATCAATCAGATCGTGGCAGAGGTAAAAAAAGGGGAGCCGGAGTATGATTTTACGTCAGAGGATGGGATCAGACACCGTGTCTTTGTGATTGCAGACGATGACAAGATCAAAACTCTGCAGGAGGCATTTTCGGGGATAAACGAGATCTATATCGCGGATGGACATCACAGAGCAGCATCTGCGGTAAAAGTCGGATTAAAGCGCAGGGAAGAACATCCAGGTTACGATGGAACAGAAGAATTTAACTATTTCCTTTCCGTACTTTTCCCGGATGACCAGTTGATGATCATGGATTATAACCGTGTGGTCAAAGATCTGAATGGATACTCCTTTAAAGGATTTGTCAAAGAGATCTCCAAACGTTTTGATGTGACAGAGATTACAGATCAGGAAGAGAAAAAGCCACAGGAAAAGGGCAGCTTTACCATGTATATGGAAGGACATTATTTCCTGTGTAAGATCAGACCGGAAGACTTGGAGCAGGTAAAAGGAAACCCGGTGGAGAGTCTTGATGTGTCATTGCTATACCGGCTTTTACTACATCCGGTACTTGGCATCGGAGATCAGAAGACCGATGGCAGGATCGATTTCGTCGGTGGTATCAGGGGTCTGGAAGAATTAGAGCGAAGATGTGCAGATGACTGTGCGGTTGCATTTGCCATGTATCCGACTTCGATCGCAGAGCTGTTTGCTGTGGCAGATGCGGGGCTTTTAATGCCACCGAAATCAACCTGGTTTGAACCCAAACTGCGCAGTGGACTTTTCATTCATGCACTTTCTTAGAACAGGGAGGAAAAATGGATTCGATAGGAACATCAACAGAAGCAATGGAAGTATTGTCTGATGCACAGGCAGGATTGCAGGAAGTAGCGGAAAATCCGGGGATCATCCGCACCTGGCTTGAGGGACTGGTGCCAGATCTGTTAAATTTTGCATTGCAGGTTGTGATCGCACTTGTGGTCTATGTGATAGGCGGCAAGATCATTAATCTGATCTTAAAAATGCTCGCGCGTGGCATGGACCGGAAGGGAACGGACGAAGGCGTAAAACAGTTCCTGCTTCCAGTGGTAAAATATTCACTGTATGTGATCCTGATCTTTATCATCATGGGACTGTTTGGTATCGCAACGACTTCGGCA
>JBNMKU010000140.1:0-3213 GCA_050874505.1 Roseburia sp.
CTGCTGGATATGCACAAGCTCCGGCCGCCACAAAAGCTCCAGCTTTTTCTCCATCTCCATTTTGATGTTCAGATGTGGTTTCCGCAGCACGTAAAAATCGATTTCATCGCCCACCGGCTCTACCGTGATGATCCCCCAATGCGTCGGTACATGCTCCTCAATGTGCGCTGCATGGGTGGAACCGACCACTACATAATTGTAATCGAAATACCTGTCATAGTCCTCTGTCTGCCCGGCAAGTCTTGCATAGGTATCCGCATCACTCTTGATCTCGATCCCCACAACGCCGTCGGGCAGCACCATGATAATATCCGCACGTGACTTTGTAATGCGGATCTCCTCTAAGATCCGCATCTTTCCATACTGCTGCTCCAGAAAGGAAAACAGCGGTTCTCTGATATCCTTATCGTAAAGTATGATGTTCTCTTGCATATTTTTCCTTTGTAGCCATACCACCACGGATGTGACGCTCCGACTTGTTGACATCAAGCACCTTTCTTGCTTCCCCTGCAAGTGTGTGGTTAATGGCGGGTAGCCTTTCTGTTACGTCCTTATGTACCGTAGATTTGCTCACGCCGAACGCTTTGGCTGTCTGTCTGACGGTTGCATTGTGCTCCACGATATAGTTTGCAATACTGATTGCTCTTTCTTCAATATATTCTTTCAAAGGAAATCCCCTTAAACTTTTTTACAGTTTATGCATGGGATTTCACAAGTATGTCTTAGATCCGGCTCTTTGGCATCACTTTCCGAAACTGCACAATAAAGTACACGATCTCCGCGATCGCTGTCAGGGTCCAGGAGAACGGATACAGCAGATATAAGGACGGGATCGTATGGAAATGGGCAAATATCGTATATACCCAGATGATACGGAATACACAAGAGCCCAGCATGACGATGATCATCGGACCGATGCTCTTTCCCAGACCGCGGGAGGCAGCAATGGTACAGTCCATAAAGGCGGAAATGCTGTACGCAAATGCCATGATCTTAATCCGCTCCATGCCTGCATCGATCACCGCACGGTCAGTCGCAAACGCCCGCAGGAAATATCTGCCACCAAAGAACAGACATGCGCCAAGGAAAAGTCCGATCAGGAAGGAGTAAGTCAGTGCTACCAGATAACTTTTCTTCATCCGTTCCCTGTTGCCTGCGCCGCGGTTCTGGCTCATAAAACTGGCGCAGCCCGTGTAAAAGGCGGACATGACATTGAAGATGATGGCATCCGCATTCGTTGCTGCTGCATTGCCAGAAACCATGATCGTGTAGAAATAGTTGACACCACGCTGTACAAATAAGTTAGCCAGTGCAAATATCGCATTCTGCATTCCCGTTGGAATACCCATAAGTAAAATGCCCTTCGCCACATCTTTATGGAACTTTATTTTGGAAATCTGCAATCTGCAGACATCCCTGCGTTTTAAGAGATTACGCATCACAAGCAGCATGGAGACATACTGCGCAATTGCACTTGCAATGGCAACACCCGCCGCTGCCAGATGAAATCCGATTACGAAGATCAAATTCATAATAATGTTCAGTACACCAGCGACCGCCAGATAGATCAGTGGGCTCTTAGTATCTCCCTTCGCACTCAGTACACCATTACCAAAGTTGTAAACAGCCATGGCGGGCATACCCAGCGCATAAATCTTCAGATATAAGACCGCAGCATCGATTAGATCACTTTTGGTATGCAGTGCCTGCAGCATCGACCGTGCAAACAGAATACAGAAAACACCGATCACAATACCGATCGCAGCACAGATCAGAAGTGCTGTATGAATCGTTTTTTCAACCGTTTTATCATTCTTTGCACCGAGTCCGAGCGCGACCTGTACATTCACACCGCTTCCCATTCCGATCAGAAAACCGGTAAATAACGTTACAAGTATCGTAGTCGATCCGACTGCTCCCAGTGCTCTGTAATCAGCAAACTGCCCGACAACAGCCACATCGCTTAAATTAAACATAACCTCCAAAAGCTGTGCCAGCACCAGAGGCATACTGAACAGAAATATATTTTTCCACAGGCTGCCCTGTGTCATATCCATTGCTTTTTTTTCTTTTTGTTTCATTATCAGCTCGTTCCCATCAGAAATATTCTTATTGCAAACAATCGAATTATAGCACATCTGGATGAATTTAGTTATTATTAAGAAAAATTTCGTATCTGTTTTTTCCAAATCATGCTATACTATGCACGGACAATTAAATACTATATCGTTAGGAGGCCTATCATGAAAAAGCAGCGTTCTATCGCGGCAAGATTGACCCTGACATTTACTGCGATCGTAGTACTGAGCTGTGCGCTTTTGGTTACCACATCTCTTACTATCTTCACAAGGGTCAATACTGTCGTAGAGGAAATCCGTTATAATGATGTCCTGAACGAAAATGTGAAATCCGAGGTACAATCCGGTATTTCCATCGTCCAGTCTTATTATGACAGGGAACAGGCAGGGGAACTAACAGAGGAAGAGGCACAAAATCTTGCCAAGGATGCCATACGTGCTATCCGCTATAATGACGATCAGGGTGGCTATATCTGGATCGACAATACGGATGGCGATCTCGTCATGCATCCGATCTTACCTGAACAAGAGGGCGATAACCGTTTAAATCTGGAGGACTGTAATGGTGTTATGATCATTCAGGAAATCCTGAAAACAGCGGAAAACGGTGGGGGATTCAACCATTTTGTTTTTACAAAAGCAGATGGCGTAACAGAAGCGGAAAAGGTTGCATACAGCGAAGAATTCGATGCATGGGGCTGGATCCTGACATCCGGTTGTTATCTTGATGACATTCAGGCGCATATGGATACCACGCAGATTGACAGTCTGTTTGACCAAAGTGCGATTGCCATGATCCTTGAAAGTCTTGTACTGATCATTATTATGATCCTTCTGACGATCTATATAGTCAGGAAACTCATGAAGAGTCTTGGTGTGATCAGTAACAGTCTTGATCAGTTATCCCAAGGTAATCTTACATTTACCTTTGAAGACAAAATGATGCAGCGTACGGATGAAATCGGTACTATGGTACATCATACAAGCAATGCGATCCAAAATCTGCGAAAGATCGTAGAAGAAGGTATGCATACCTCCGATGATGTCAACTCTGCAAGCAATGAAATGATGGAGGCTGCTCATACCGTTGCCGATACGACCGATCAGATCAGTCAGGCAATCGAAAGTGTTGCTA
>JBNMKU010000141.1:0-3095 GCA_050874505.1 Roseburia sp.
GGGCATTTCGGTACTGGAAGATCATGGCAAGCGGCAGGAAGAACCAGCTCACAGTTGTTAAATACTGCATTGCATAGGTAATGATTTCGGCAGACGGGTTGCTTACGAACCAGCTTACGATAAATTCACCACAGAAGATGCAGAGGAAAGCTGCGATCAGGGCTGCTGCAATACATAGGAAGAAGCCCTGCTTCATTCCCTTGAAGATACGGTCGTATTTGCCGGCACCGAGGTTCTGCCCACAGTAAGTTGCCATTGCAGTTCCGAGGGTTGGCATGGTCTGTGTGGCAATGTTATTTACCTTTGAGGCAGCAGTAAAAGCGGCGACCACACTGGAACCGAATACATTGACTGCACTCTGTAAGATCATGGTGCCAACAGCGGTGATGGAGTAATTGAGTGCCATCGGGATGCCGAGAGTCAGCATGTTTTTGACACCGCGTGAATCGAAATAGTAGTCCTCATGCGAAGTCCTTAATATTTCGAATTTCCGAAACATGTAGAAAAAGCAGAGGACAGCGGAAACACCCTGTGCAATAATAGTTGCGTAAGCAGCTCCGGCTGTGCCGAGCGGGATGATCACGATAAGCACAATGTCTAAAATAATATTTAAGACAGAGGACAGGATCAGAAAATAAAGCGGCGTCTTGCTGTCGCCGATGCCCCTTATGATACCGGACAGTACATTGTAGGACATGGTAGGGATGATACCTGCAAAAATTACTTTAATATACGCATCTGCCATGGACAGGATATTGTCCGGCGTATTCATCCAGGAGAGCAGCAGTCTGGAAGCTGCAACGGTCGGGATGGTCAAAATGGCAGAAACAACAACGGTAAGCATTAAAGAGAGCGCAACATAGTGTTTGAGCAGACGGAAGTCTTTAGCACCAAATGCCTGGGACACCATGACACCAAACCCCTGTGCGATCCCATTGGCAAAACCGAGCACGAGAAACATCAGGCAGCCGGTGGAACCAACTGCAGCAAGTGCCTCCTCTCCGAGATACCTGCCCACGATGATGGTATCTACCATATTGTAAAACTGCTGGAAAAGATTCCCTAATAGAACCGGAATGGAAAACAGCAGGATGATTTTCAAAGGATTACCTGTCGTCATATCTTTTGTCATAGATTGATTCTCCTTTCTTTTTTTGGTATGATAGGTAATTGCGTAAGGCATAGTATACGGGATGGTTGCGAAAAAAACAATGTCTTTTTTTGATAAAAACCTGTCTTTTTTTGAATGGAGCAAAAGATGGATATTAATCTGGAATATTACAAGATCTTTTATTATGTAGCAAGTTATAAGAGCATTACGATCGCGGCGGAGAAGCTTTCCATCTCACAGCCTGCAGTCAGTCAGGCGGTCAAACATCTGGAAAAGGATCTCTCCTGCACACTGTTTGTGCGCACACCAAAAGGGGTGCGGATGACCAAAGAAGGGGAGATGCTCTTTTCCTATGTGCAGAGGGGATATGAGACGATCCTTTCCGGTGAAAAAAAACTGCTTGAGATGTTAAATCTGGAAAAGGGGGAGATCTGCATCGGGGCAAGTGATATGACACTGCAGTTTTATCTGCTTCCCTATTTAGAGCAGTTCCATGAAAAATATCCGAAAATACGGGTGACAGTGACCAATGCCCCGACGCCGGAGACGTTAAAACATCTCGCGGATGGAAAAATTGATTTTGGAATTGTCAGCACACCGATCGAACCGCATCCACATTTAAAGGTAACAGCGGTCAAAGAGATCAGTGATATTTTTGTTGCGGGGAAAAAATTTGAGCATCTGAAAGGAAAGCGGCTTTCTTATCGTAAATTAGAACAATATCCGGTCATGTGTCTGGAGGGTGCTACCTCCACGAGACGTTATGTGGAAGAATTTTTAGCGACCGAGGGGGTGGCATTAAAGCCGGAATTTGAACTTGCGACGAGCGATATGCTGATTCAGTTTGCAATCCGTAATCTTGGGATCGCAAGTGTTGTCTCGGAATTTGCCACAGAACAGATGAAAAATGGAACGTTATTTGCACTGCAGTTTGACAGGGAGATCCCAAAACGCCAGTTTTGCATTGTGGCGGATGACAGGGTGCCGCTTTCGGCAGCCGCGGCAAAGCTCTTAGACAGCCTGGTCTGCGAGGTGGAGGAAATGACATAATCATGGATTATGTCATATATAAAAAATATTAATTTTACTTATACACGATCCTTGTGTATAATCAGAAAGTAAAGATGGTAGGACAGGCTTTACGACGTGAGGGATCTGTATTTGTGCACACTTGGTACACATCCCGGCAATACAAGGAACGTGTGCAGAAATGAGGGAAAAAATGGTTAAAGCAGTCGTTGGAGCAAACTGGGGAGACGAAGGAAAAGGCAAGATCACAGATATGCTTGCAAAAGAGGCAGATATTATCGTACGTTTTCAGGGTGGCGCAAATGCAGGCCACACGATCGTAAATGATTACGGTAAATTTGCGCTTCACACATTACCATCCGGTGTATTTTATGGACATACAACCAGCGTGATCGGAAATGGTGTTGCATTAAATATCCCGGTATTAATGAAAGAAATCCAGTCTATCGTAGACCGTGATGTACCAATGCCTAAGATTTTAATTTCAGACCGTGCACAGATCGTGATGCCATATCACATTCTGTTCGATCAGTATGAAGAGGAGCGTCTGGGCGGCAAATCATTTGGTTCTACCAAATCAGGTATTGCACCATTTTATTCAGATAAATATGCAAAGATCGGTTTCCAGGTAAGCGAGTTATTCGACGAGGAACTGTTAAAAGAAAAAGTAGTTCGTGTTGCAGAGACAAAGAACGTACTGTTAGAGCATTTATATCATAAACCACTGATCGATACCAAAGAACTGTTAGAGACATTACATGAGTATCGTGATATGGTTGCACCATATGTATGTGATGTATCTTCTTTCTTAGACAAAGCAATCAAAGAAGGAAAGACCATCCTGTTAGAGGGACAGCTTGGAACATTAAAAGACCCGGCTCACGGAATTTATCCGATGGTAACATCTTCCTCAACCCTTGCAGCTTACGGTGCGATCGGAGCAGGACTGCCACCA
>JBNMKU010000142.1:0-2923 GCA_050874505.1 Roseburia sp.
TTGAAGAACAGATCCAGAATTTAAACACACAGTTTAAAGAGTGCACCAAGGGGATCGGCAAATTATACAGCGATGCCGTGCAGACCTTATCTGCCTATGAGGGAGGACAGATCAATCTGCATGAGACCGTGGCTGCGGATATGGTAGGCGGAAGTGATGTGCTAAAAGTGGCAGGAGAGGAATTTTTAAAACTGCAGGGGGAGATCAGCGCACAGCTTCATGCCGTACAGGAAGAATTAGAAGAGCAGAAGAAAAATACCGATGAGCTGGAGACCATTTTTCTGGACTTACAGCAGGCGGCAGACCAGATCTGAGAACAAATAAGGGATAGGAGAGTATAAATATGGCAAAAGCGGAACAGTTTCGCTTTTTATCAGCAAACGGAGAAACAATGATCCATGCAGTCAAATGGATTCCGGAGGATGGAAACTATCGTGCGATCTTACAGATCACGCACGGAATGATCGAGTACATTGAGCGGTACCGCCCATTTGCAGAGTATCTTACAAAGCAGGGTATTTTAGTCGTAGGACACGATCACTTAGGACATGGTGCATCGGTGCGCAGTGAAAATGAGTGGGGATATTTTGCAAAAAATCCAAGTGATACCTTGGTCGAGGATATGCACAAGCTGCGGGAACTGGTGCAGAAAGACAATCTTGGCGTTCCGTATTTTATGATGGGACACAGTATGGGCTCTTATATGCTGCGCAAATATCTGTGCATCCACAATGAAGATCTGGCAGGTGCGATCATCATGGGTACCGGATGCGAATCCGATTTCACGATGAAATTCGGCATGTTTTTATGCAAAACGATCGCAGCAGTGCGGGGATGGAATTACAGGAGCAAATTCATCCAGAGTCTTTCCTACGGAAAGCCGTATAAGAAATATGATGTGTATGGAAAAGATCATACCAACAGCTGGCTGACCAAGGATGTGGCACATGTGGACCGCTATTATGCAGATCCACGCTGTACGTTTTTATTTACCGTAAACGGTTACTATGGACTGATGGAAGCAGTTTACTATGATAATCAGCCGGAGCATATCGCAAAGATGCCAGAAGATCTGCCGGTATTTTTGGTTTCCGGTGCGGACGATCCGGTAGGAAACTGTGGAGAAGGGGTAAAGCAGGTATACCATAAAATGAAAGATGCGGGGCTAAAAGACATTACATACAAATTATATGAAGATGACAGACACGAGATCTTAAATGAGACAGACAGAGATCAGGTATTTGCAGATATCTATGCATGGCTGAATGTTCATCTGGCATAGGACAGAGGAGTATCATGAAAAGAAGAGCAGTAAAAATTTTAAGTGTGTTATTGACAGCGACTATTCTGACCACATCCGCTGTCCCGGTCTATGCGACGGAGACGGCAGATACGATCAGCGGAAATGTAACGGTCATCGAGGATGAAAATAATGATGATGTGACGATCACAAAAGAGGATAAGCCATATCTGGCACTTGGAGCAGACCTTTCGGATGCACAGAAGGCAACGGTGCTCTCCATCATGGGGATCTCGGCAGATGATCTGGCAGATTATGATGTCGTCTATGTGACCAATGCAGAAGAACATCAGTATCTGGATGCCTATGTTTCAAGTTCACAGATCGGCAGCAGGGCATTGTCCTCCATCCTGATCGCGGAGGGGGAAAAGGGCAGTGGCATCAATATTTCCACAACCAACATCAATTATTGTACCGTTGGAATGTATAAAAATGCCCTGACAACAGCGGGCGTGACGGATGCCAATATCATCATTGCGGGACCGAGCAGTATTTCCGGTACCGCTGCACTGGTGGGTGTATTAAAGGCATATCAGGAGATGACCGGAAAAGCGATGGAAGATAATGTCGTGGATGCGGCGTTAAACGAGCTTGTCATCACCGGTCAGCTTGAACAGTCGATCGACGGACTCTCCGATGAGGAAGTCGAGGAATTTATTGCCTATGTGAAATCCGTCATTGCAGAAAATGATCTGTCCAGTGAGGAGGACATCAACGCGGCGATCGATGATGCCTGCCAGAAATATAACGTTACCCTGTCCGATTCAGAGCGTCAGCAGATCGTAAGTCTGCTGCTTAAGATCACATCCCTTGGGATCGATCTGGACGGACTTGTCGATTATGCAAAGAACCTGTATGATTCTTATAAGGATGGAAACGGAATAGATTTATCCGGTATTTCAGGAAAAGGATTTTTCTCTGGACTGCTTTCCGGAATTAAAGATTTCATAAAGAATCTGTTTTCATAGGAGGAAAACATATGCCAGAAAAAATTCAGATAATCACGGATGGTTCCTGTGATCTGCCAAAGGAGCTGACGAAGGAAAAGGATATCAAAGTTGTTCCGTTTTATGTTTCTTTTGATGGAGAGACCTACTTAAAAGAGATGGAAGAGCTGGATGTCAGAGAGTTTTACCAGAAGATGGTAGATCATCCTGATGTGTTTCCAAAGACATCGATGCCATCGGTAGATGACTACTATCAGGTATTTGAGCCATTGGCAAAAGATGGTATACCGATGATCTGTATCTGCATCACAACGAAGTTCAGCGGTTCCATGCAGTCGGCAACGACCGCGCGTGACATGATCTTAGAGCAGTACCCGGATGCCAGAATTGAAGTGGTCGATGCAACCGTTAATACCGTTTTACAGGGTTTATATGTCTTAGAGGCATGCCGCCTGCGCGATCTGGGATGGGAGTACGACAGACTGGTGAAGCGGATTCTTGAGATCCGGGAGAGCGGACGTATCTTCTTTACGATCGGAAGCATTGACTATTTAAAACACGGCGGACGGATCGGAAAGCTGGCCGGGATCGCGGGCAGTGCCTTAAAGATCAAACCACTGATCACATTAAAAGCCGGAGAGATCTTTAATTCCGGAATATCCAGAAACCGTGAAAA
>JBNMKU010000143.1:0-2691 GCA_050874505.1 Roseburia sp.
AGATGGTGCCGTGTCCGTATACTGCTGATAAAAGACCGGATTGGTCGCAGGATTGATGTACTCAACAGAAATATGTTTGGACAAGTTTTCATAACGGGTCAATGTCTCTGCCAGTGTTGTGTCCGCATTCTTTTCCGATGCCAGCACATAGATGGTTACATCAGCCTGTAACGAATCAACATAATCTTTCGTCGTATCGGTCAGGGAATACAGTTTTGTTGAAGTTGCATCGATCGATGTCACCTCGGTCGGCAGTTCGCGCACAACCAGGTTCGCACCGACTGACAGCACAAATGCCAGCACGATCGTTCCCACAGAAAATGCACTGAGGGAAATCTTTTTCTGGCTGAAACTATAACGGCGTTTCTGAATGAGCTGGCAGCACAAAAACTGACAGATCGCGATCACAGAAATAAAATAAACCACTCCGGTTACGTCCAGACAGCCATTCATAAAATTCTGCATTGGCGTATAAAGATCATACGCACCCAGGATCTTGGTCAGCAGATTTCCATTGACCGAAATAAGCCCTGTAATGCTGTTCATCATATAACCAAGGAACAGTGCAACAAAGGTAAGTACTGCCGCGATCACCTGGCTTTCTGTCACAACGGAAAGCAGCATACCAACGGCAATGCAGGCACATCCATACAGGTAAAATCCTAAAATTGCCACATAGCTTTCGCCCATCGGCACAGTTCCCCAGATAGATAAAACCAACGGTGTAATCGCAACCACGATCATCGCCACACTGAAAACACCTACCATGGCAAGATATTTTCCCATTACAACCTTTCCTAAAGACACCGGTGCAGTCAAGATCATCTGATCTGTCTTGCTGTGACGTTCCTCTGCGAAACTGCGCATCGTAAGCACCGGTACCGCGATCAGCATTACAAATGAAATTGCTGATAACGGATACGAAATATATGGATAACCGGATCTCAGATTGTACGCATAAAAATATAAGCCATACAATGCCAGGATTGCCGCAATAAACAACCATCCAACGACTGTCCGGAAGTAACTTTTTATCTCTCTTTTAAAAATTGCGATCATGCTTCTGCCCCTCCTTTTCCTGTCAGCTCCAAGAATACATCCTCTAAGGATTTTTCTGCCGCTTTCATTTCAAGAATTGGCATCTTCGCCTCTGCACATGCCAAAAAGACGCTCTCTCTGATATCTGCATCTTTCTTTGCCGTGATCCTCATCAGGGAAGTTCCTGCTTCTTTTTCCTCTAACAGTTCACAATGTTCCACTTCCGGAATAGAAGTAATCGCATCCTCTGCCAGCGTCTTATCGCCTTTTACGAGAAGTTCGATCTGCTGGCTTCCCGTCATACGCTCTAAAAGTTTTTCTGTTTTATCACTGGCGACCAGTTTTCCCTTGGAAATAATAAACACATGGTCACAGACTGCGGATATTTCCGTTAAAATATGGGAACTTAAAATAACGGTATGGTTCTCTCCCAGCTTTTTGATCAGACTGCGGATCTCTATGATCTGCTTCGGGTCCAGTCCTACGGTCGGCTCATCTAAAATGATGATCTCAGGATAACCTAAGATTGCCTGCGCCAGTCCGACCCTCTGACGGTATCCTTTGGACAGGTTGCGGATCAGACGATTGGAGACATCCGAGATCCCGGTCATCTCCATGACTTCTTTGACCTGTGCGGCACGTTTTCCTTTTTCGATCTTTTTTAATTCTGCCGCAAAATCCAGATACTCTTTTACCGTCATATCGACATACAGCGGTGGCAGTTCCGGCAGGTAACCCACACATTTTTTTGCCTCTTCCGGCTGCATCAAAACGTCAAGTCCGTTTATTTTGACTTCGCCTCCCGTTGCTGCCAGATATCCGGTCATAATATTCATTGTTGTTGATTTTCCGGCTCCATTCGGTCCCAAAAATCCGTAGATCTTTCCCGGCTCCATCTGCAAAGATAGATCATCTACCGCGGTATGTGTTCCATACCGTTTCACAAGATGTTTCAGCTCTATCACAATTCTTCCTCCTTTTTTGCGCATTTACGCCTTCCTGTTTAGATTAGACATAAAGTGTGTTCAAAAAGGGGTGATTCTGTGATAAAACTGTGTTCTAGTCCTGCCTTAACAGTTCTTCCAGTGACTTTTTCGTCTCTTCATAACCGGTGAATACAATACCATGTATACCTGCCTGTCTGGCTCCCTCGATATTTTCCTCACGGTCATCCAAAAAGACACATTCCTCTGCATTTAAGTCAAACATCTGAAGCAGGGTCTGATAGATTTTTTGATCCGGTTTGATACATTTTACGCGATAGGAAAACAGTGCACCATCCATCTCCTGTTCAAAGGAAAGAGCTTCCTTCGTTTTCTGATAAGTCCATGCCCCATAATTTGACAGAATATAAAGATGATATCCCTGTTCTTTTAACTCTGTGATCCAGTCTTTGACATAGGAAAAAGGATGCACCGCCAGATCTAAATTTCCCCAGAATTTCCGGATCTCTGTCTCGTATTCCGGTGCCTTGCCGATAAAAGCGGCAAGGATCTCCTCGTTGCTCCATACTCCACGGTCCGTTTCATTCCATTCTTCACTGTTTACCGTTGCAGCCATCACTGCCGCTATCGCCTCTTCTGACATTCCAAGTTCTCTCATGGCACGTTCCGGTTCCCATTCCACCAATACTTTTCCCACATCAAAAATTAT
>JBNMKU010000144.1:0-2543 GCA_050874505.1 Roseburia sp.
CAGATACTGTGTATCCTGATAGGTTCCTGCCTCCACCGTCATCGGAAGCAGTCCGTCCAGTTCATCCGCCCCGATAAAATCCGTGATCGGTGCAAGGATCCCCATCTCTGCAAACATTCCAAGTGAGTCATGTGCGTAAAAATAAAGATCCGGTCCATTTGCGGCATCATTTCCGTAGAGCTGGAGCTGAGCGGTCAGCCCCGATTTCTTCTCAAATGACACGGTGATGTTCTCATCCGAAAGCTCCTCATTTACTTCGTCGGCGATCACCTGCATGATACTCTCATCTCCGTCATGCCAGATCGTAACCGTCTGTGCCCCGGATGAAGTCTCATCATTTCCTGTCTCTTTATCATCCTCCGTTTTTTCGGAAGATCCGATCTCCTGTTTTGTTTCCTCTCCCGTCGTGTCTGTGCTTCCGCATGCTGCAATAGCGGAACCTGCCAATACCCCACATAACATGATACAAAATTTTCGTTTCATATTTTTCTCCTCCCTAAGAAAATGTTTTCCTAACTTTTTTAATTTTTTGTGTTGCTTTGTGATTTTATTTAATCACTTTACTATTGTTTTTCCAATACTTTTTGTCTTTTCTCACTTGACTTTGTTAGGAAAACGCTATACTATTTTTATGAATTTGTGCACTATTTACTTTTTTATTATCCAGAAAAACACATACCGATTTTGTCGAAAAATGGAGGTTGCCATGACGATCACGATCCGCGAAGTTGCAGAAGCTGCCGGTGTTTCGGTTTCTACCGTTTCCAAAGTCATCAATGGAAAAGGCTCGATCTCAGCCGAGACTGCCGCAAACGTAAACCGTATTATCAAAGAGCTTCACTTTACGCCCAACGCAAGGGCTGTTTCCTTTGCCAAAAAACTGACCAAAAATATCGTCTTTCTCACTTCTCTGGAAAAGGAGGAAGCATATAAAAATCCGCACATGTTTGATATCATGTGCGGTGCTTACAATGAACTGTCAAAATACCGGTACAGTATGACTTTGATGGATACTTCAAAAGATGCCTATCCGGGCGAAACCGTGGAAAAGATCATTGCCATGGGAGGCGCGGATGGGATCGTTGTCCACGGTTCCGCCTTAAACGATAAGACGGCAGATCTGATCTTAGAACAGAATTTTCCCCATACCATCATCGGAAATCCGGGGTTTGACAACCAGCTCTGCTGGATCGACACCAACCACACCTTAGGCGGGCAGTTTGCCGCAGAGCACCTGCTGTCGTTTGGCTATGAACACATCGCCTTTATCGGCGGTAAAAAGACCGATTTTATCTCACAGCAGCGTTTAAAAGGAGTCCGGCAGACCCTGTTAAAGGCAGGACACCGCATGGATGGTGCGCACATCGTCTACACCGACTCCAGCCGTCAGGCAGCCTATGCCTCGACACAGAAACTGCTTTCCTTAGAAACGCCGCCAGATGCCATCGTCTGTGAAAACAACAATATCGCGCTCGGCGTTGCAAAATGTCTTGCCGCATCCCACCTTCGTATCCCGGACGACATTGCTTTCCTTACCTTTGACCGCTACCCTTATACCAGTATCATCGATCCATCCCCGACGATCATTGATATTGATGTCTATGACATGGGGGTGCAGGCGGGCAGCACGCTTGCAAGAAAACTGGAAAATCCTTCCCTTCTGGTGCAGAGTTTTACGACACTCCCGATCCTGATTCAGGGAAAGACCACCGGAAAAAAGCAGCACGCTTCTACATGATCTGTGTCATACCCCCAAGCAGGATCGGACGGTTCGCCCGATAAATGGTCTCAAACTGTGACATCGGCAGCGGATTTACGCCCAGTCCTGCTTCGATCGTATAACCCGGTCTGTCATATTCTTTTATGAACCAGTCTTTATATCCCGCATAGGCAGATTCCGCCGGTGTAAGTTCCACCGCATAGCCGCTGACCCTGCCAAAATACTGTGCGATCTCTTCCGAGCGTGCCGGCTCATAGTCCAGATATTTCCAATAGATGACTTCTCCCTGCGTGTGATATGCCAGGATCAGTTCAAACTCATGCTCCCTTGTAAATTCATACATGGCAATGCTCTCCGGCTCTGTCAGTGGTGCCATGCCGACATAATCGCGCGGTGCCGGTTTCGTGTAGCCTTTTGCATATTTGATCTTTCTCGCTTCCTCCCAGCTTGCCGGGAACTGCAGATTCAGATCAACGCCGTCAATATTTGCCTTCCATCCATCCGGAAACGGGATATCCGGGAAATCCGCTGCGATCCGGACTGCCTGCCGGTAAAAATCTCCACTGGTCAGCACTCCGTTGACCAGATCGACTCCATCCGGATTTACCATCGGGATTAAGTACAGACTGAATTTCTGAAACAATTCTTCTGCCGGAAATTCCCTGTTTGTTTCGCCCCGTAACGCTCTTGCATATTCTTCTCCGTACTCTTCGGCAAATTTCAGTAAAACCGGAGTCGTAATGCTCTCATTGGCATGAAAAGATGCGTTGTAACAGACTTTCTGCGGTCCGTCTCCCAGTTTCAGATACAAAAGTTCCTTTCG